>JANQSK010000443.1 GCA_028284105.1 Anaerolineae bacterium | reverse complement strand
CCATGCAGAGTCACCTACGCGCCCAAGCGTTTTGCCATCGACGACGCGTACTTCAAGCACATCTTCTACATTTGATATGCTCGAGTTCTGCCCCCAAATTCGCATTTCAAGGGTTTTATCACGTACATTATTTTCTCCCTCAATGTAGAATTGGCTATGGGAGTTGCCAAGTCCAGCATTTCCAAGCGTAGGCAGGGGCTGCACAGTCTGTTGGACGCGGGTTGAATATTCAAATTCCCCGACATGACCAGCAAGCTTCCAAGCATCCATCAGTTGAACATGGGGTGATGTTGCTGACGCATTTCTAAATCCGAAGAAGAATAGAAAGATAATTGCAGCAATAGATAACAACGCAATTGGCAGACGATTATTTTTTCTCATAAATTATTGAAACCTCAACAAGATATCTGAAGAAGATTTGACGTGATTTTCAAAATCAGTTTTATCGAATGGAGTAATTTGGATATTCGACCATCTATGAAAACAACACCAACTCTTTCCCTATAAAACATAAAATTTTTTTTATTTTTGAGTGCATTTTGAGCAAGGAAAAATAAGTTTTGAACGCCTATTTGGAACAATCCAAATCGCAAAGAACGGCCCACAACTTACAGTCCATATCGAAATAATAAGGATCAAACGTCTCATGAACGTCTCATGGTCTCATTTTTTGCGCTAATTGCTGACTCTTTACATTTTTTGGGGGAGGCGAATATCTTGAATAACTAATAGATATTTATAAAATAATATTTATACTTTATCTATGAAATGAGCTCATCTTCACTTCAAATTGCTAGACCAATCATCGGAAGGAACATTGTTCAATGGCAAGGCATTACAAATTATTTGGAACATTTGAGATTAGTAAAGACGGAGTCCCTTCACGACTGCTACAAAGTTTAAGAGGAAGTGCCCTTGTCAGTTATCTCATTGTTACCAATGAGGCTCAGACACGTGAGCATTTAGCGGATCTCCTATGGGAATCCCGTTCGACATCTGATGGGTTAAAACGATTAAGGCAGCTCATTTCCCGAATACGGCCGTTGATACCAGAACTTCAGACCAATCGGCAAACCGTCTCATTCCAATCAACGCCAGATACCGTTGTCGATCTATGGAAACTCGAACAGGCAATAGCCACAAACGACAACTCCAAAATAGAAAATACACTTCCCCTTTGTGAAGGTCCCTTACTCAATAATTTTCAAATTGAAAATTCGATACAGTTCAACGAATGGCTAGTCGTTGTTCGAGAACAGTGGCATAAACGCGTGTTTGACCAATATCGCCAACTGTGTCAAAGACTTCTCAATCAAGAAGAGTGGCATCTAGGGATTGAGGTGTGTCGGCGCTGGTTGTTGCTGGATGATTTGAATGAAGAAGCCTATCGAAGATTGATGCAAATGTTAGTCGGTTTAGGGGAGTATGAAGCGGCTTTAACAGAATATGAAACCTGTCGTCAAGTGCTTTGGGATGAGTTAAGTGTTGAACCCGGACAATCAATCGTACAGCTTGCAGAAGACATCACCAACCAACAAGTAGCAATAGCAACAACTGAAATAGTCGAAGGGAATTCTGTGCCTTTACTCCCGAAACCTGGGGAATTGGTAAAACCCGGGCCCCTTCCAATTCGTTCCATTATGCCTTACCACCGTAATGATGATTTTACGGGGCGTGAATGTGAATTATCCAAACTCGCAGCTCAGCTACTTCCTTATTCTGATAAAGAGTCTAGCAGTCCAAGAGCCGTAACCATTAGTGGTATGGGAGGGGTAGGCAAAACACAGTTGGCAGTCGAGTTTTGTTACAGATACGGCCGTTTCTTTCCAGGTGGTATCTTCTGGATGAACTTTGAAAACCCAGAAACCGTTGTTGAAGAAATCGCCTCAATCGGTGGTCAAAGCGGGATGGGGCTGTTTCAAGAAGCGGATCAACTGACATTGGCAGATCGCGTTGGGAGGGTGACCCAAGCATGGCAAAATCAAATTCCAAAACTACTCATTTTTGATAACTGCGAAGAGGAAGATTTACTAGCTAAATGGTTACCAGTTACTGGTGAGAGCCGTGTGCTTGTCACGAGCCAACGTGGCGTCTGGTCACCCAACTTAAGCATGATTCATCACGAACTGTCAGTGTTGCAATCTGCGGAAAGTATATCCATGCTCCAAAAAATGCATCCCCAAATTGATGAAACCGTGGCGGCAGAAATTGCCAAAGAAATTGGTGATTTACCTCTAGGTTTACATTTAGCTGGCAGCTTCTTACGACAATACAGTCAAATTACCCCATCTGATTATTTGACACAGTTGCAACAAAAAAGCAGATTACAACACCCTTCCCTGCAAGGACGTGGAACGAGCTATTCTCCCACGGCTCATCAACTCAATGTGGAAAAAACAATTGAACTTAACTATTCACAGCTCGATGAAGAGAATGAGACGGATCAAATAGCCATCAAACTGCTGTTGCATGCTTCTCTATTTGCCCCAGGAGAATCATTGCCGAAGGACCTCCTTTTTTCTACTGTCTTGTCAGAAAACCCAGATATGATGGAACTACTTAAGGCAGAAGATGGACTTATACGGCTAAAAGCACTTGGGCTCTTAGAACGGGAAGACACTGAACGCGTAACAATGCATAAGCTCATTGCGGCGTATACGATTGAAAAGGCAGCCGACTTACAATCAGCGTTCCTACCCGTCATAAAAACAGTTACATCAACGATAACCAACTCTTTGGAAAAATATTCCTATTTGGGGGTTCTCCCATTAACTGCAAATCACGTCAGCACCATCGTGACAACCGCGCTTCAGCTAGAACTTGTAGAAATCATTCAACTCATCCCCTTATGGACACGGCATTTACGAGATGGGGCCCTTTTCGATTATGCACGACGCGTTAGCCAACAAGCCCTAACTCTTTGTGAAAAAAAGCTACCTCCCAATCATATCCAAACAGCATCCATATTGATTGGACTTGGTATTGCCAATATGAGATTAGGAAACTACCAAGAAGCAAAAAAGCAATTGACCCAATGCCTTAATATTCGTGAAAAACAATTAGAACCCAATCATCAAGATTTGGCACAGAGCTACAACGGTTTAGGTATAGTGCTGGTAGAAATGGGTGAATTCAAATTAGCGCGTCCTTATTTAGAAAAAACCCTTCAAATCTGGCTTCAAAACCTTGGCGCTTCCCATCCCCGAGTAGCTATTGCAAACAACAATTTAGGATCTCTTCTCACTGATTTAGAAGAATTTGATGAAGCTGAACAGTTTATTGATGAAGCTTATAAAATTTGGGAACAATCGAACGGAGCAGAGCATCCATTAACAGCCCACGCTATACACAATAAAGGCGCACTATTCCTAAAAATAGGAGAGCATAAACGAGCGCAAGCATTAATCAGGCAAGCTTATACCATACGCAAAAATGCTCTGGGCATTAACCACCCTTCAACCTCTGACAGTCTCCACTATCTTGGCCAGGCCTTAATGAAGGTAGGCCAATTTGAAGAAGCGTATTCTTATTTAACACAATCTTTGGAAAATTTAGGGAAACGATTTCATGCTGAACACCCAGCGCTTGCGCCTGTACATATTTCGTTAAGCGAGTGGCACTTCTTGCAAGGTAATGACACGTTGAACAAAGAACATGACACAAAAGCCGTTCAAATTTTTGAAAAATCGGGCATTTTGTCTCATCCGGTTTTGGATAAGTATTCTTTAAATTCACTTAGAAAAATTTGAATCGATCCCTCCATTTCTCTAAATAAACTGGCAAATAAAAGAAGCCGTTTACGGATCAACCGATGAGTCAGCCTCTTCAGGATCAACAATAATCGTTTGGCGTCGATTTTGCCCTGTGTTCATTGGCCCCATACCCCCTACTCGAATTTGACCATTTTGTATCATTCGCTCAACTTGCCGCCAAACTAAACCACGAAGCAACGTTCGTGTTTGCGGTATCAAAAGCAAGAACCCCAACGCATCCGTCAAAACGCCTGGCGTCATTAAGACAGCACCTGCTACCAAAATCATCGCCCCTTCAAGCAAAGTACCGCCTGGCATCTGACCGCTTTGCACCTCTTTCTGGACACGCCCTAATACCTGTAACCCCTGTTGACGCGTCAAATAAGCGCCGACAATTCCTGTCACAACAATTAACCCCACAGTGGGCAGGGTACCAATCCAACGCCCCATCTGAATAAGCAATATAAGCTCAATGGCTGGCACAATAATAAAAAGTAATAACAATCGGGATAACATGTCCCATTCTCCATTTTAAAATAGAAGCGCCATGTAAAAATCAATTCTAAATTTTCGACGCAATCGCTCAAACTCAGAAAAACATTTAATTCTAAATGGTATACGAGCCATTTTATCTTGGTGTTTCACAATTCACTATTAAAACCCTAAGTTTCTGAGAAATATCAAATCAATTTCAACTATTAATAGTTAGACAACTGCTGTACCCATATCTACAAACCTTGTTTTATTCAAATTTTGAAGCTTTAAACAATACACATTCTAATTTACCGATATAAAGAAATAAAATACAATCAATAGAACTTAGCGAAGTAGACTGAATCGTTGTCTGCCGACCGAAACTTAGGAGAAACCACATGATTTCAGTGATGAATCGAATCCCAGTTAATCCAGAACATAGAGACGCTTTTGAACAGCGCTTCTCAGACCGTGCTGCCCTGGTTGATGGCATGGATGGCTTTGTAGCATTTCGCTTGATGCGGCCCACGAATCCAGAAGACCCTTATATTGTGATGACGTTCTGGGAGAGCCAAGCCCATTTTGAGGCATGGACCCAATCGGATGCATTTAAACAAGGGCACGCGCGTGCTGGGCGCTTACCAAAAGAAGCATTTTTAGGTCATCCAAAGATTGAGGTCATGGAAATTATCCAAGAAGCAGTGGCTGGACGGATTATGGAGGACGTTGGTTAACTTACCGGTCAGGCACTTGATCAGAAGAATCGAGGAGATTCTAAAGCAGCATCAATGTGAAGATTCGATAAGCTCAAAGTAAGCTAAACAGTATGTAAAAATTAGACAATCTATAAAGTTGAAAATTTTGCAGAAAACAACAGGGGCGGTCTATCAATTTAGACCGCCCCTTTGTCGTTTGTTTATTCTTGAGGAACCCAGTTATTTATATTGGTATTGGTGTCAGTCCAGATGTACCCGTCTGTCCAAATGTAACCATCCGCCCAGATGTACCCGTCTGTCCAAATATAGCCATCCGCCCAAATGTACCCGTCTGCCCAGATATAACCATCTGCCCAAATATAACCATCTGAGCCCATGATGTAGTAATTGCCGTTTTCATCTTGATTGGCAGCCCCACCAAAATGTGTCGTTCCCGCCAAATCAGCAGAAATATCAAGACCATTGTTCGCACAACCTGTTGCGCTACTGTAAACAGCGTCATAGGCATTCACAACACCGGCACCTTGTTGGAAGATGCTATATGCCAGTTGCCCATTGTTATCAACGGCCGGATTGGCTGAGCTCATCAAGCGGCACTTGATTTCATCTGGTGTCAGAGTTGGGTCTTGTTGCAACATGAGCGCAACAACACCTGTCGTAACGGCCGTTGCTTGGGAAGTCCCCGACATCATAAAATAGTTTCGACTATCGTGAAACTCAGGGTAGGTTTGTGCCAGATGAGCACTGTCTCGCATATTTGCTAAGATATGTCCACCAGGAGCAACAATCTCAGGTTTGACAAACCCTTCATACGTCGGGCCAGCGGCTGAAAAAGAGGCAAGAATATCATCACTACCATCCGATGGCGTGTAATTATCAGACATAGCGCCGACCGTAATCACATACGGCACATTTCCGGGTACCCCAATGGACATTGCGTCTGGGCCCGTATTCCCAGCAGATGCCACGACGACAATGCCAGCTTCCCACGCACGCATAACCGCTTGATTAAGAGGGTCTTCCCAATAAAACGATTGTGGTGGTGAGCTAAAGGAAAGATTCAAAACCTGAATGTTATACGTCTCTTGATTGGCAATGACCCAATCAATCCCGCGAATCACATCTAAATAGGTTCCAGCTCCTAAACCATCAAATGCTTTGACGGAGATGAGGTTAGCATAGGGTGCAATCCCGTTGAATTTACCTGAAAGCGTGCTTCTAATGGGGTTAGCAGCCACGGTCATAATATGGCTTCCATGCCCGCTTGCATCATTATTGCTTCCAAATGGAAGCATCTGATCTTGAATGGCGTCATAAGAGGCGAGGAATCGAGTTTGCCCATCAGGTCGATAATACGCAATTGGGGAATCCTCAATCCCACTATCAATAAAGGCAATTGTTACATCTGAGCCATTGATGCCTTGATTATGCAGGTCGGTTGCACCAATTAAAGTTGGATATTTTGTATGAGGAATAATCCCATCGTACTCAACCTCAACATTATCGACAAAGAAATATTCATTACTTCCACCGTAATTGGCATCTACACGAAAACGAATCGTTGTGTCTTCAGATTTATATGCGTAAACATCAAAAGTTCTTGATTCTGCAACAGAGCCGCTAATACCGGTAAATGTTTCTAATATGGTGAAACTATTCCCCCCGTCTGAGGAAATTTCTACAGCGATAGCATCGTTAGTGTCAACACCAGCTGACGTAGAAAAGTCAAATTTAAATGTCGCATAACTGATATTGCTTGATAAATCTACTGTTCTGCTAAGAGAAGGCTGGCCTCCGGTGTTGGGGGCATCATCCAAACGTATTTGATTCTCTACAATCTGAACATTACCTGCTTGAGGGCCAGATCCATTTTGAGTTGGATCTATCTCAATCCAATCGGTTGCCCAATTGAGCAAGCCGTCGTTTTGACCAAAGTTGTTTTCATCAAAGTAATCAATGACAGTGGCAATAGAATCAGCTGAAGCACCTGATTTCTGATCATCTTCAATTATTGCGATT
>JANQSK010000434.1 GCA_028284105.1 Anaerolineae bacterium | reverse complement strand
CAAACTTCCATAATCCCACCGGCATCAGCTTTTCAATCGAAAAAAGGCTGGCCATTTTGGAGCTGGCTAACAAATATGATGTGATGATCATGGAAGATGATATTTACGGCCGTTTAGCCTACGATGAAGCCCCCTTGCCCAGCATCAAACAATTTGACACTCAAAATCGAGTTATCTACCTTAACGGTTTTTCTAAGATGTTCATGCCAGGTATTCGCGTCGGCTTTATTGTGATGGTGCCCTCACTCAAAACAGAATTACTCTCATTGCGCCGCGCCTTTGACCTTTGTGGCCCCCCATTTTTACAGCGCGCCTTGGCTGAATTTTTAAAAGAAAACGGGTTTAAGCCCCACCTTAAAAAAGTTCTTCCCATCTATAAAGAACGTCGGGATACATTGCTTACTTCTTTGAAGAGCGAAATGCCACCGTCCGTTCGCTGGACCATTCCACAAGGTGGCTTTTGTAGTTGGGTCTCGATGCCACGGCAATTTGCACCAGGGGAACTATATCGACGGGCGTTGCAACAGGGATTTGCCTTCACGCCTGGCGAAGCATATGAAATCAACCGACCTCAAGAAGAGCATCTGCGGCTATGCTTTGGCGGTCTTAACAGCATCGGTATTCAAGCCACCATCAAGCAATTAGCACAATTAATACGCTCTGGCAGTCAGTCCAGCAGTTGGCTCCCCATCGTATAGGCTCAAATTTTAGGGGCTTGATAATCGGCAAAACCCCTTCATGAGAAAAACGTCAATTCATCACCTATTGTCGCGCCATTTAATCAATAAACGGGTGAGAAAACAGGTCATCGATTTGTGTTATGAACTAGATTGTTAACGTGTTATCCCCATACAGGTAAATATTTATGGTTATTGAAAAAGATTCAAATCTCACAAAACAACAATCCTTTTGGCGCGGTGTGCGGAGTCAAATACCCATTACCTCAGGCGTCATTCCGTTTGGACTAATTTTTGGCGTCTTAGGGGTGGCATCAGGGATGAACAATTTGCAAACGATGGCAATGTCCTCAATTGTGTTCGCAGGATCGGCTCAGTTTATTGGGGCACAGTTAATTGGCGCGGCTACACCAACTGTTGTCATCTGGTTTACGACATTCATTGTTAATGTGCGCCACGTTTTGTACAGCTCAACACTTGGCACCGATTTACAGCATTTACCAAGGATTTGGCGCTGGGGATTGGCTTATTTGCTCACTGATGAGGCGTTTGCCACAACGGCCGTTCACTACGCTGACAAATCTATCCCCCTAAAAAATAAACATTACTTCTTTTTAGGGGCAGGACTCACCCTTTGGGTTGTGTGGCAAACCTGTACTGCCATTGGCATCTTTCTGGGCGCTGAAATTCCGGCAAGCTGGTCTTTAGACTTCACATTGGCCCTCACTTTTATTGGCATTGTTGTCCCAACGCTCGACACACGGCCGTTTTTGGCAGCCGCTCTGACCTCAGGCATAATCGGCGTACTGACCTTCCATTTCCCCTTTAAAAGCGGCTTGATGATCGCCGCCCTCTCTGGAATTGGCGTCGGGTATGGATTGGAGAAAAGAGTAGCGCGCTGGGGAAAAGAAAGCATCACTGTTTAACAATCTCCATCTTGAAATATGACATTTAAGGAGACAAACATGGAATTCAAATTACTTGGATCAACAGGAATTAAAGTATCCGAATTTTGCTTTGGCACGATGCTGTTTGGCGGTTCAGCAGATGAAGCGGAATCTAGCCGACTCTATCAAACGTGCCGCGATGCTGGGATCAACTTTTTTGATTGCGCCAATGTATATGAAGGGGGCAAGTCAGAGACGATTTTAGGCAAATTGATGTCAGGGCATCGCGATGAAATTATCCTCACCAGTAAATTCTACTTTCCTCAGCGCAGTGATATTAACGGCCGTGGGGCTTCTCGTCTCAACATTAAGCACTCCATTGAAGGGAGTCTCAAACGACTCAATACCGATTACATTGATCTTTACTTTATCCACAATTTTGATCCCAATACGCCTTTAGAAGTGACACTTCGCACATTGGATGATTTGGTAAGCCAAGGCAAAATTTTACATCCTGCAGTCAGCAATTTTGCAGCTTGGCAAATTATGAAATCATTAGGCATTTCAGAAGCCAACCATTGGGCAAAATTTGCGGCAATACAACCGATGTACAACTTGGCAAAGCGGCAAGCAGAAGTTGAACTTTTGCCGATGGCGCAATCTGAAGGACTAGCGGTGATTCCCTACAATCCGCTTGGCGGGGGCTTATTGACCGGAAAATACGGCCGTTCTCGCCGTCCTGATTCGGGTCGACTGCTTGAAAACAAAATGTATATGACGCGTTATGGCGCGGACCAAAACTATGAGATTGCTGAACGTTTTGTTGAGTTTGCAAAAAATAAGGGGTTTGACCCAGTATCACTCGCGGTGGCATGGGTAAAAGCGCATCCGGCCGTCACCTCACCTATCCTGGGTGCTCGCAATGTTGAGCAACTCAAAGGGTCGCTTGGTGCGCTTGATATCGAAATGACGCCAGAGCTTTACCAAGAAGTGTCTGATCTTTCTCCACAGCCACCCCCAGCAACCGATCGGGTTGAAGAACGAACTGGATTTAAATTTTAACTGGTAAGTTTTCCTACACCCCAGCCCAATCAAATATGCTAAGCTAACATCATGCAAAAAATGGTTCGAATCATTCATCTACCAAGCAATACAGTTCTAGCAGAAGGCCCTCTGGGTTGGGGTATTACGCCATTTGAAGGGAATTTTTATATTCAAAAGAAGCACTTAAAAACAGACAAATTCAAAGTCAATTATCTGCCGGGGATCTGTGTTTATAAGTTTTTGTATGTGTGGATGAATTTGGAGCTTGAAGAGTCGACGGTTCGGAATTTGGCTTGGTTTTACTGGTTACCCAATCCCCTATTCCCATTTATTGCATTTCGAGTTGCGCTGCCTGGCTTTCATCCGGAACTACTGGTTGAGAAGTTTGAAGCTGAAGCTGTACCGTCTTAAGCTCCAATCTAATTTAATTTATGCTTCTTGGAAGCAACCCTTTTTCAAACAGCTCAAAAAACCGAACGGCCGTATCTTCTGGGGATTCTCGCCCTTCCACAAGATACCAATAAACTGTTTCATTCATCGTGCCCAACATGGCTGACGCCATATATTTGGGATCACAGTGTGCAATAGATTGGTCTTGAATACCGGTTGAGATAATGTTGGAAACGGCCGTTAACACTTCACTCGAAAGGCTATGATACAGCTGTCGAAATCGATCTTCAGGGGCATTAATGCGCATGAGAATGAGGCAGGCACCAAAGTCGTCTGTCACAATACGGCCGTATGCTTCAAAAAAAGTGCGCAAAGTTTTGAGGCCAGATTCAGAGGAAACGGCCGTGTTTTTAATGAGCTCACGCAATTGCTCTGCAGCAATCTCTAGAATCCCCGTCAAAATATCATCTTTATTTTTGACATAGTAATAAAGACTCGGTTTCGTGACGTTGAGCTGCTTTGCAATGCTGTTGAGAGAGGTTTGATTAAACCCGTTTTGGTTAAATGCATTTGCTCCTACCCTTAGGATCGCCATGCGTTTAATTTGCCGTTTTTCATCCACTGATTGGATGCCGTCATCCCAACTAATTTGTGTCATATCAATCGATTGTACCATAAAATTGAACAATCAGTCACAATATGTTACCATTGGGTAACCTATTCGTACTTCAAAGTATGATTTTCACCTAACAACTTATCTATTAAGTGAAACGAAATTCCTGTTTTGAATAAAATGACAGCTTCAAATTTCGTTTCCTCGAGGTTCCGAAGCTTTTTGCTAACATGTTTTTCAATTTAGAAACTTCGGAACACTTAACAAAATAGAAATCAATACATCAATATAATTAGGAACTAGACAAATGAGCAAAGCATATATCGTTTCAGCAGCCAGAACGCCGATTGGCAGATTTGGTGGCGGTCTTAAAGATGTGAGCCCCGTTGATTTGGGAGCACACGCCATGAATGCAGCACTTGAACGGGCTGGATTAACTGGTGAAGAGCTCGATCTTTACATCATGGGCAATGTGCTTCGTGCGGGGCACGGTCAGTTGTTACCCCGTCAAGCCGCACTCAAAGCAGGCATCCCCTCTGATATCGATGGCTACGCGGTCGATATGGTCTGCTCTTCAGGTATGATGGCGGTGATGAACGCCGCAACATCTATTAAGGCCGGTGAATCTGATTTAGTCGTAGCTGGTGGTATGGAGTCTATGTCGCAAGCAGGATTTTTCCTTTCTTATCGGGCACGCTGGGGATACAAATATCTTTCTGGCAAACCCGAACAGCTCAAAGATATTCTCGAGTATGATGGGCTGACTGACCCTATTGAACAAGACAATATGGGAAACGAAACAGACCGCCTTTCACATGAATACAATGTTGTGCGTGAAGAGGTTGACGAAGTTGCTTATCACTCCCACCAACGTGCTGCCGAGGCAACAGCCAACGGCACATTTGCCAAAGAAATTGTTCCGATTGAAGTAAAAACCCGTAAAGGGACTAAACTTATTGAAGCTGATGAAGGAATTCGGGCAGACACAACCGCTGAAGGATTGGCGAGCTTGCGTCCTGCATTCTCAAAAGACGGCATTTTAACTGCAGGGAACGCAAGCCAAATTAGTGATGGTGCAGCGGCCTTGGTTTTGGCAAGCGAAACGGCCGTTAAAGAGCACAATCTCACCCCCATCGCCCAAGTCACCGCTAGCTCATGGTCAGCGGTAGACAGTTGGCGTTTTGCCGAAGCACCTATTCCAGCCGTGCGAAAAATCCTCAAGAAAAACAACCTCACTGTAGAAGATATTGACCTCTTTGAAAACAACGAAGCGTTTGCAACCAACAGCGTCCTTTTCAACAAAGTGCTCAACATCCCTTATGAAAAATTAAACATCTACGGTGGCGGCATCTCATTGGGTCATCCCATTGGCGCTTCCGGTGCACGCCTTATTGTGACCATGCTGAATGGCCTCACTCAAACAAACGGCAAGCGAGGTATTGCATCTCTCTGCCACGGTGTTGGTGGTGGAACGGCCGTACTTGTTGAAATGGTTTAAATTCTTAATTGGTAATTAAGTAAGTTCCTCGGAATCCTTCCCAATTATCAAGTTACTAATTACCACTTATCATTTGGAGTAAACATGTTCTCATTCATTACCGAAGAGCATAAAATGATCCAACAGGCAGCGCGCGATTTTGCCCAAAAATCGATTGCACCTATCGCTGCGCACCACGACGAAACCGGTGAGTTCCCACTAGAAACGATTCTTGAAATGGGGAAGCTTGGGTTTATGGGCATTGAAATCCCTGAAGAATACGGGGGTTCGGGTATGGACACCTTGGCGTATGTGCTTGCTCTCACGGAAATTTGCAAAGCGGATGCCAGCCACGGCACCGTCATGTCCGTCAACAGCTCTCTCTATACACGTAGCCTCTTGCTTTATGGCACTGAAGAACAACGGCAAAAATATCTACTCCCTGTTACAACGGGAGAAGCTATTGGGGCTTACAGCTTAACGGAACCGATGAGCGGTTCTGATGCCAGCAATATGGTCAGCCGTGCAGAGCGTAAAGGGGATGTGTATGTGATTAACGGCCGTAAATCTTGGGTCACATCAGCTCCCGTTGCCAAGTACATCATCCTCTTCACAATGACCAATCCAGAAGAGAATCACAAGGGCATTTCGGCGTTTATCATCGACACAAGCAAGCCAGGTTTTACGCTGGGCAAAACTGAACCCAAAATGGGGATCCGCGCAAGCGCAACGAGTGAAATCATCTTTGATAATTATGAATGCTCTGTTGAAGATCGGCTTGGTGAAGAAGGTCAGGGCTTTCGTTTGGCGATGAGCTTGCTCGATGCTGGTCGAATTGGTATTGCTTCTCAAGCCCTGGGCATTTCAGAGGCTGCGCTTGAAGCGTCTGTATCTTATGCCAAAGAACGAGAAGCATTTGGCCAAAAAATCGGCCAATTCCAAATGATTCAACAAAAGCTAGCCGATATGAAATGTCGTGTTGATGCCAGCCGTCTGCTGATTTATCAAGCGGCTCTCGCCAAAGATGCAGCCAAAGAAACGGGCAACCGATACGGCTTAGAAGCCAGTATGGCCAAGCTATTTGCTAGTGAAACGGCCGTTTTTGTGACCCACCAAGCCGTTCAAATTCATGGCGGTATGGGCTACAGCAAAGAACTTCCGCTAGAACGCTACTATCGCGACGCCAAAATAACCGAAATTTATGAGGGCACCAGCGAAATTCAGCGCATGGTGATTGCAAGAAACTTAACTGGACTTAGATAGTAAGTCGGAATTAGTCATTAGAGGATAGTTGTACCCTTAACTAATCACAAACCACTAATCACCAATTACTTTTTAAAAGAGAGCAACATCTATGAACACCCCCACTCCTTACAAACCCCAAAACCCCATTCGTATTGTCACGGCCGCTTCTTTATTTGATGGGCATGATGCAGCTATCAACATTATGCGCCGCATCATCCAACAAACTGGCGGTGAAGTGATTCACCTAGGGCACGATCGCTCAGTAAGGGATATTGTGGTAACGGCCGTACAGGAAGATGCTCAAGCCATTGCCATTACCTCCTATCAAGGTGGGCACATGGAATTCTTCAAATACGCTTACGACCTTCTTCAAGAAATGGGGGCAGGGCATATCAAAATATTTGGCGGTGGGGGCGGCACCATTTTACCTGAGGAGCAAGCCGAGCTGCATGAGTACGGCATCGCTCGAATTTACTCTCCAGATGATGGTCGCGCAATGGGACTCCAAGGCATGATCAATGATCTGATGGAAAAAGCAGACTTTCCGAGTGGGCAGCTAGGTGGACAGTGGCAAAACTACTTAAATCGTGTAACGCCTGACCCTTCGACAGGCTCAGGGAACACGCCTTCGACAGGGTCAGGAGGTATGCCCTCAACAAGTTCAAATCACCCAGAAGCGGTTGCTGAGCCTGTCGAAG
Organism: Anaerolineae bacterium; assembly: GCA_028284105.1. GTDB lineage: Bacteria > Chloroflexota > Anaerolineae > Promineifilales > Promineifilaceae > QQUD01. The sequence continues at coordinate 514 of JANQSK010000434.1, read as the reverse complement.
CAATAGCGACTACAACCCATCAAATCGGCATTCCAAACGCTGCTATAGGCCAGCTCATCAGCGCACTTGAAAACGAAGATGAAAGTGCACCCAGAATTCGCGAAGCCTTATCACACTTCACCTTAGCCGAGAAAACACCTGTGCTCGGCATCACAGGCACCGGCGGTGCAGGTAAATCATCACTTGTTGATGAACTCGTGCGCCGCTTTTTGCGTAATACAACGGATGAAACATTAGCCATTGTCAGTGTCGACCCTACTAAACGTCGTTCAGGTGGTGCTTTACTCGGGGATCGCATTCGCATGAACAGTATTTACCATGACCGCATCTACATGAGGTCTTTGGCGACCCGTCAGAGTAACCTTTCCCTCTCCAAACACATCCCTGACGTTGTTGAGCTTCTGCGAGCAGCAGAGTTTGATTTCATCATTTTGGAATCCTCTGGTATTGGCCAATCGGACACACAAATTGTTGATTATGCGGATTTGACGATGTATGTGATGACGCCCGAGTT
>JANQSK010000540.1 GCA_028284105.1 Anaerolineae bacterium | reverse complement strand
CGCTACGCTCTACGGTTTAGGCGAAGATTTACACATTGCTGTTTGGCCAGGTGGCGAACACAATACAAAGGATATTACGCGATTTATCGCCATGGAAAGCCGCTCATATGTCATTTCTGCATCTGGCTTTATGCGTAAAAAAGATTTTCCAAAAGAAACGCCCCATGTTGATTTAATTTTGGAGAATAGCAAAACAATTTTGTCCAACGGTGGCTCGTGTATAGCAGGGCCCGATGGCAGTTGGGTCGTTGAGCCTGTCACTGACAAAGAGAGCCTTATTGTGGCCACCATCGATCATCAAAAAGTGCTTGAAGAACGACAGAATTTTGATCCTGCTGGTCATTACTCAAGACCAGACGTGACCAAGCTTGTTGTCAATCGCCAGCGACAAAGCACGATTGAACTGTCAGACTCATAAGTAATTACAAATTTATGAATATTCAAAACCCAGATTATCAATTAGACGTTGAAAAAATCTTTGCCAATTCTCCCTTTATCAATGATGTTGGGGTGAAATTTGAAACGTGCGGACCCGGTTGGTGCACCACCTCGTTGCAGGTTGAAGCACGCCATCATCAGCACAGCGGGGTTATTCACGCTGGCGTCCTTTCAACGATGGCTGACAATACGGCAGGGGTAGCTGCGTACACTTTGGTTCCGAAGGGAGTCAATGTGCTCACTATCGAATTCAAAATCAACTTGCTCCGTGCTGCAACCGGCAAACGCTTGTTTTGTGAGGCAAAAGTTCTTAAACCGGGCAGGCTATTTTCAATTGTTGAATCTGAAATTTTTGCATTTCCAGATGATACGAAAAAGCTCGTTTGCAAAGCAACCGTCACAATTGGAAACATTGCGAACTAATGTCAGCTGTATTTTTTGATCTTGATCAAACTTTATTAGACCGGAATGCTTCACTGATTGCTTTTTTAAAGAGCCAACACGGCCGTTTATTTCCCCAACTCAATCAAGCGGCCTTTATTCAACGCTTTATCGATCTCGACCAAAATGGCTATGTTTGGAAAGACATCGTCTACCAAGCAATGGTCAGTGAGTTTGATATTCACCAACAAACTTGGAAAGATCTACTTAATGATTATGTAAATAATTTCCACCATAATTCGATTGGTTTCGCTGGCTTAATTGAGATGTTGACCATGCTTAAGGCCCAGAATTATAAATTGGGGATCATCACAAACGGCCGTTTTCCATTCCAGCTCCAAAACATCCAAGCGCTCCATATTGAATCCTATTTTGACGTTATTTTAATTTCTGAAAGAGAAGGTATTCGCAAACCCGATCCGGCTATTTTTGAAAGGGCACTTGAGCACGTGGGAGAAACGGCCGTTAATGCCGTCATGGTTGGCGATAACCCCATTGCCGATATTCAAGGGGCGAAAAAGGTGGGCATGAGAACAATCTGGAAATCAACAGACCCCATCAACCTTTGCCCAGATGCAGATGCCGTTTGTAATCAATTAGGAGAAATCAATGCGTTGGTTCAATCGCTTTTGCTAACCTCCTAGGTCTGTTTCAAGGAAAAGCCAATCCTAAAATTTTGTGTTTCATCTAGTTTCCACAAATCAATACACAAAAAAATCAGATAGTTTTGCAATTTGCACAAAATTCTACCCACTATACACTTCTGTCTGTGATTAAATTAACCAACACCCGAAAGAATAAGAAGCAAAAGCCACTCGCCAATCACCTGTCTGGTTAATTTTTGCTTTCTTTCGTCAAACTGTACACAAAGCTCAACCAGATTTGGTTGGGCTTTTTTTTATTTTGATATGCAAACACAAATGATCAACACCCTCAAGAAGAGCAAGAAGCATGAAAAACGGCCGTTTTTCTGGTGTGTTTAGCTTGCCTCTTGAAAGAGATTGTTAATGCAAAAGCTGACCAGAATACGGTCAGCTTTTTTTGTTTTAGCTAAGGAGAATCTATTGGCCATTCAAAACTATTCAATTATTGAATCCACCCTTCGTGAAGGAGAACAGTTCGTCAACGCTTTCTTTACCACGTCTCAAAAGATACGCATTGCCCAAATGCTCGACCTATTTGGCGTCGAATATTTAGAGCTCACCTCCCCACGCGCTTCACCCCAAAGTGAAGAAGATTGCCGCATCATTGCAGGCTTGGGTCTTAAAGCCAAAATATTAACCCACACACGCTGCCACCTAGACGACGCCAAACGGGCTGTCGATACAGGGGTTGATGGGGTCGATGTGGTGATTGGTACCTCGTCCTATCTACGAGATTTTGGTCATGGACTTACAGTTGACCAAATCATCGAACGGGCAGAAGAAGTCGTGAGTTACCTTCAATCTCAAGGGGTCGAGGTTCGATTTAGCACCGAGGACTCTCTGCGTAGCGACAATGCAGATCTGTTTCGCGTTTATGAAGCGGTTGATCGATTGGGCGTTGATCGGGTAGGGATTGCAGATACCGTCGGGGTTGGTACCCCAACTCAGATATTCAACCTCGTAATCCAGCTCCGCAGTCGCATCTCAGCAGATATTGAGTTTCATGGCCACAATGATTCAGGCTGTGCGATTGCCAATGCCTACGCTGCACTTGAAGGCGGCGCTACCCACATTGATACGAGTGTGCTGGGTATTGGAGAACG
>JANQSK010000430.1 GCA_028284105.1 Anaerolineae bacterium | reverse complement strand
GCAGGCGCAGTCGTTATTCCTGTGGGCGCACTCGCTAAGCCGCTTTTTAGACTCAATCGTTGGGATCAATATCAATTACCCCTCCCCTTTTCAAAAATTTATTTTCATTTTGGCACACCGGTAATTGCAAATCGCAAAGATGATGAAGATGAACTACTCAAAAAAATAACTGACGCACTCTCGGACGTTCGTTATCAGGCACAAGATGAACTCAATGTGCCAAGGTGGCCGTAATCAATTCAGATCAATTTCTGGCCTACAACCAATCTAAACCCATTTAACGGATCAACTGTATGCGGAGGTTCATCATCACAATAACGTGTGGATGCATTTTCGATTTGGTATCCCCAATCACCCCCATGAAGAACCTTTGATCTGTTTGAATTAAAGGCAACGTGGCCAATTTTGATTTTATCCGTCAGGCACCACTCCATGACATTCCCACCCATGTCTAAAGCACCACAAGCAGCTGCCCCGTGTGGATACATCCCAACGGCCGTTCCTTTACCTAGCCCAGATTCGGCCGTATTGGCATATCCAAGTGGGTCACTTCCCCATGGAAACGGCCGTTCTTCTCGACCATTTTGTGCCGCCCACTGCCATTCACCTTCAGTCGGCAATCGAATTTCAACATTTTGGCCAATAACAAAATCATCACCACTCAATGGATTAGGCAGTTTCAATCCCATCATCAGATCTGTCACCCAGCGACTAAAGGCGACGGCTTGATACCAAGAGATTGAATCCTGTGGGTTATTTCCTTGTGCTATGTATTGATTTGCCAAAGTCTGCTTCTGATAATCAATTGGGAATTCCTCCCACCATGCGTGCTGAGAGAATCCATCGTTAGCTTGAACAAATGCTTGATATTGCTCATAGGTCACACAATATTTTGAAATATAAAAAGGCTCAATATCAAACGTGGCAACAGGTTTTGAATGGGTAGACCGCCAAATTGAAACAGTCCCTTTTTCTGGTATTGGTAACCAAGCAATCTCAGGAACGCCGTTAATAACCCCAACACCTTTTCGCTGATCTCCTAATGCATCTAGCCGTTGCCCAATCTCCAAGCGACGAGTATTAGATGTTGACACATCTTCAAGTTCAAACAAAAGTGAGTTAAAGTCTTCTTTATCCACCATAAACTCGCATGACAATCATAGGTGTAATGGTTGATTCAACAATTGCAGCCAAAATCAAAAGTGGCACCACCACACCTACAAAAATACGCCAGAATTCACCAGCCCGAATCACAAAAGATTCACTTATAGTCTTTCCTGATATGGGAGACATAACGGCCGTTTGCCAGCGCAAACCGGCCGCAGAAGCAATAAGTAAAGCTGGCAGTTCAATCGTGGCATGGGGAACGATGGTAGTCAAAATAAATGTTGTTGGGTCTTGCCCAGCTAGCACAAATTGGGTTGCCAACACTGCAATAAATATCCATGGGAACATAAACACGAGCGTGCCTAAAACCCCTAATGTAAAAATACCAAAGATGGTTTGAACAATAACCACCCGTATATTTTGCCAAAAGATAAGAGACGGCAAGGCTTCTAATAACGTGCTGAGGTAAGATGCATTATTCTCAATGTTTTCTAGACTCAAATATTCTTGAAACTGTTCTGGGAATTGATATTGATACGATAGGCGGATACCAATGACGATAGCGAGGAGCACAGCCAGAAATTGAATAAACAGACCTGGTTTGAGATCACTAACGAGTCGGAAGGTGTTTTTATACCACTGAATGGGTGATGGGTATTTTCTGGCTTCTGTCCGGCCTGAAAATGTTGACCAAAATTGGGTCCAAATAAAGCCAAACTTGAGGTGATCGATTTCACGCCCCATCAGCTCTTCACGGTTGAAGATTTTGACACCCATCCGAACGAGAATAACGGCCGTTATAAACAATGCCAATGCGAGCCACCAAAGCCCAAAACGATTTCCCCAAAATAGTGCCGCAGCTTCAACTTGGATCAACATGGCCATTGGAACAATAATAAAACTTGCCAATAAATTGGAAGCCCGCACACTGGTCACTTGACTAGATATCACGACCGCTCCAGCCACCATGATGACCCCTTGAATCGTCGTCAAGAGAAAGATTTGCGTCAGGAGCTGCCAATCAGCTTGCCAACCAACAGAAACCCATAACCCGATAAGATAAACACCCATGCCCAAATAGCTAGCCATTAATGGTGGAATTAAAGCCGCTAACATCTTTCCAATATAAAGTTGGGTATTTGAAAGGGGGGTGGCCAATAAGGGCTCTAAGCTTCGACGCTCTTTTTCTCCAACAAAAGTCTCAAGCGCAATAATCAACGAGAATGACATGGGGAAAAAGCCAACGACTAAAAGTAAAAATGGGATCAGCTGGTTACCAATAATTTCAGCGCCATAATTTTGAACAAAGCCTAGTAAACGGCCAGCGGTAAAATTCATCAGTCCAGGGAATGCGATTGTTAAAATAATAATGGGGACGACAATTCGCCAATCACGAAAAGAGTCTCGAACCTCTCGACGCATAATGACAAATGCCAAATTCCAATCATTTTGTTTTATTGGGTTTATTGTTGAAATCATACAGGTTCCTGTTTTAGTTATATTTTGAAAATGAAAATTCTATGCTATTACTGCTCTACCGGTTCGCCAGCGTCTTCTTGTTTTTCTTCACCAACCACACTGAGGTAGACGTCTTCAAGACTCTGAGAGATTTCTTTAAGTGTGATTGTGCCCAAACCAAGCTCATCAAGACATCGAATAAGGATGGGATTAGTTTGATTGGGGTTCTCGGTTCGATATCGAATCGTGCCATCAACAACAGACTCAATGGTCACAAGCTTTTCAATTTCTTTAACTTCCCCATTAACTGATCGATTAACTGTAATTTCCATGCGTGGTTTACCTAAAAGCTGCTCTTTCAGTTGAGAAGATGTCCCATCTGCCACAATAGTGCCTTTCTTGATAATGGCAATTTTGTCAGACAACATCTCAGCTTCGGATAGATTATGCGTACACAAAATGACCGTTCTTTTATCATCACGCATCTCTAAAATGGCATCTCTTACCAATTTTGCACTGTGCGGATCCATCGCTGACGTCGGTTCATCTAATAGCAAAACGGCTGGATCGTGAAGCATTGCCCGAATCAAACCCACTTTTTGCTTCATCCCTTTGGAATACTCACCTAAGCGTCGGGTTTCATCCCCTTTCATTGCAAAACGCTCAAATAATCGCCGCCCTTTGGCCATGGTATCTGTGTCATTCATACCGTATAAACGGCCGTAAAACACCAAATACTCCAAACCACTCATACGTAAATACAATCCAGGCTGCTCAGTTAACATGCCTATTGAATGGCGCACTTGATTGGCTTCACTGACCACATCAAAATGATTGACTTTGGCGCTCCCTGACGTGGGTCGCAATATGGAACTCAGCATTCGAACTGTTGTCGTTTTCCCCGCCCCATTCGGCCCCAATAGTGCTAATAATTCCCCGCTCGGCACGGATAAATTTAAATCGTAAACGGCCGTAAAATCTTCAAAAACCTTACCTAAATTATTCGTTTCAATCATGAACTACTCCAATGTAGCAATTTACGGTGGATATTTTTTGCCATGATAACACACCACGAAAAGGGTTTAAGTGTTCATCACTTACCCTTTATAACAACAATAAGATGATAATTGTGACAACTGAATTTGTTTTGCACACAGGACTTTAGTACAAAACCATAAAGGCACTTAATTGAGTCGATAAAAACGATAGGTTAAAACAGCGGCTAGCAGAAAGACAAACGCAGAAAAAATAGCAAGCACAGGAATCGTTGAAGCATTTAACATCACTTCTGGAAGATTTAATCGAAAAAGTGAAAAAACCACTCTCCCAATTGAATAGAGCAAAATGTATAGACTTGCTAATTGACCTAAGCGTAACTGATAAGCTCGATTATTCATCAAATAAACAAGCACCATAAATATGATCAAGGTCCAAATGGATTCATACAGGAATATGGGGTGAAAGGTTTCAAATTGAACAACTTCTGGCAATCTGGAAATGGGATCAATGGTAACGGCCCAAGGTATTGTCGTGTAACGGCCGTAAAATTCCTGATTAAAAAAATCACCCCAACGCCCGACTGACTGTCCTATTGCAAGGCCTATTACTGCAATATCAAGCCAGAAAAGATAGGGAAGTTCGTGACGCTTACAAAATAGAAACAGGCCAAATGCTCCCCCAATCAATGCCCCACTCATCCCCAATCCACCTGCAGTGAGAGAAATAATGAGATAGGGGGCTTCAATAAAATCTCGTAGTGCGCTAACCCCAATTTGACTCAATGAAGGTGCTGGAAACAAGAGGACTTCCACTCGAGCACCAATAATCCCCCAAAAGACGGTTGGCACGATTGCTTGCCAAACCTGATTGCCATTCCAATTCAAGTCTTGAGTTAAAGAGAGGTCCTCATGCAGTTTACGGCCGTATCGCTCAGCAGCAATCCCACCGATAACAATGCCAGCTATGATAAGAATAGTTGACCAATATATTGATAGATTTAAGGGCTGGAAGTGTGTTAAAACAGGTTCTACAGTTTGACCCGTCAGCAGATGATTAATATACAACCCAAACATCCCAACAAAAAAAAGACTGATAGAGGTTGGGAAAATAAAACGGGTAACACGCCAACTCATATTGAAGAGTTCTGCTCAGAGGCTTGTTTCCAAACGTGATACATTCTTTGCGCAACTGTTATGTATGTGAAAATTGCTAAGATGATAACCACAATTTCAGGCTGATTAAAGATCAAAAAGATGGTGATAATTCCGTATCGTTCTACTCGGCTCATTAACCCCACTTTGCATGAAAAGCCTAAAGCTTCAGCTCTAGCACGCGCATAGCTCACCATTAGAGAACCCGAAATCGCGATATATGATAACGCCAGCATCACTAAGTTATCTTGGTTCACGAAGTAAAGAATAAATCCCCCAAACAGTACAATTTCAGCCAGCCTGTCTAGTGTAGAATCCAGGAATGCGCCAAAGCCCCCTTTTGAACGACCCAGCTTCCTGGCTAATGCACCGTCTAATGCGTCTAAAGGGCCCAAAAAGAAGATTGCCACAGCTGCTATACGCATTTGTCCATTAGCAACTAGCCACGCAAACAGAAAATGCACTAATAACCCAGCAACGGTTACTGCATCTGGAGAAAGGCGATATCGAGCAAAAAATGTAACAATTGGATCAATAATAAACTTTGTTCTTGCTCTTAAAAAATCAGTTAATGTTGGTTTTTCTTCCCTATTTGTCTCGCTCATTTCTGTAGGAGTCATCTTTTAATACTTTTTCCCTTCTTATCCAAGCAGCTAGTTGGAATATTAGCCCAAACGATAACCTAGCCAAGGAACCAACATCTCACTTCTCGTCAAACTACCGTGCCGCCCAATCATTCTTGCTGCTTTCTTACGTTCTTCTTCAATGAGTAATGTATAACCATCTTTTGCAATAATGACAACATCACCAATACGTTCTGCGGCTTGTTCTGTTGCAATCCCTAGACCATAAAGATTGTTTTCAAAGGCATCTTGCGTAGATAAAGCAAAAAAAGCGTGGCTTAAATGGTTGTTTATATAGTCGATAACAGCCGTTTGCAATCCCTGTTTGGCAAAAACATATCCTACTCTAGGCTCTCCAATGGGCCTCATTAATAACATCCGCTCAAGTTCAGGATGATCTTCAAGAAATATATGCTGCTCAGCTGGTGTACAGGTTTGACCATGATCAGCAACTAAAAATAGTGCCGTTCTTTCTTTCGCTTTGTCACTTAACTTATCTACCAGCTCTTTACGTATCAGATGCAAAAGGTTTGAAATCTCGGCAGTAACAATTTCATGCTTCCACGTATAACTATGGCTTAATGTATCGACTGAGGGCCAATATCCATTTACAAACAGCTTTGATCCGTTTCGGCTCTCTAGTAGCTCACGAATTCGAATCATCATTTCTGCAAACGTATGAACCCCATTTTCTTGACTCACTCCACGCCCATGCATCAAGCTTAAAGCCGAATCTGCAATCTCAATACCTTTAAAACTTTGAACCTCAATATTTTGACGACTCAATTGCTGTGCAAAGCCATCATGATTCAGGAACTCTTTTGGGTGCAGTCCAGCTTTTACAAGGGCATCTGGATATTTTTGAAATACAGGCGTGAATTTAAGCATTTGTCCCGCAGAGGCATATTCTGGAAAAAACATTTTTAACCCAAGCATGCCGTGTTCATCTGGTCCGACACCCGTCCACAAACTACTCAAGGCTGCAACGGTCGTTGAGGGAAATATAGAGGTAATAAATTCTTTTACTGTGTCTTTTTGATTGAACTGAAATAATTCTTGGGGCAGTGTCTTGTAAAGATTCTTGCCAAACCCATCAATAATTAAAACCACAACTCGTTCAACATCATTGGCTATAGGTTGCCAATATTCATCAGGCAGTGAATTTAAACCTTGAATTGAGCCGCCTAATATCTTAGCAATGGTATGCGGTACATTTGCAATAGAGCCATTTTGATAATTAGGTAATATAAAATCAGGTTGGTCTTGTATACGGCCGTTACGAGTATCTATCATTTAAATATCCTTCTTCTCACTCTCATTCTTATTCTTCTACAAACCCTGACATCCTAGTATAATATTAACTACATCAAGAATCATATGTTTCTGTAATTTTCAACAAGTATCTTGATGCCCAAGGGCAAAATGAAAATTAATTTAAGGTTGCTATTATGAAATATCAAATTAAAGGAACAACATTCCAATCATTAGATATTTTACTTGAGGCTGGTGATTCCGTTTTCACCGAATCAGGTGGCATGGCATGGATGCGTGGCGATATCGACATGTCGACAAATACGCGGGGTGGTCTTATGAAAGGGCTCGCCAGAAAGTTAGCGGGTGAATCTTTATTCTTAACCACTTACGCATGCAAAGCCAATAAAGGCATTGTTACATTCACACCCGATGCGCCTGGTTCTATCGTCCATATCCCGCTTAACAACGGTGAAAGTCGAATATGTCAGAAAGATGCTTTCATGGTTGCTGAGGACTCTGTCAGTTTAGAAATTCACTTTAAACGCAAATTAGGTGCCGGCGTCTTTGGTGGAGAAGGGTTTATCTTACAAAAGCTCACTGGCCCAGGAAATGCTTGGGTTGAAATTGCAGGTGAAGTGCGAGAGGTTGACCTCAAAGTAGGCGAAACCTTAAAAGTCGATCCAGGTCATGTTGCCATGTACGATCCATCAATTAATTATGATATTGAGCGTGTTAAGGGCCTCAAGAATATGTTTTTTGGCGGGGAGGGCTTGTTCCTTGCCACGTTAACCGGTCCTGGCAAAGTATGGCTCCAAACGATGCCTCTTTCCAGTCTAGCATTAAAGCTATTTAGCCATATGCCCGTAAAGACAAGCAGCTAATCGTCATATAAGATTTCAAGATTTCACAATATAGTAAAATAAAAAAGCCGAGATAATCTCGGCTTTTAATTTTAAAGTTTTCGACCAAAAACGGCCGTTCTCCTCAAATGAGAGTCTTTGTTTAATGAACTATCTAGTTCAATGAACGATTAGTTCAACGAATCCTTTAAGGCGTTCATTTGGGCAGAAACGCTGTTGTCAACAACTTTGTCACCAACACGTACAATCAAACCACCCAAAATACTTGGATTCACTTTAAACTCAACCTTGTCGGCTTTCAAGGCAGATTCAACGCTCTTTTGTTCATCTGAAGTCAATGGAAGCGCACTGGTTACCTCAGCGCTATCACCTGACATATCAGCAACGTCAGCTGGAACTTGTGCAAAGAAATCCGCAACCAAAGCGCGTTGTTTCTTTTCATCAAGTGCTTCAC
>JANQSK010000427.1 GCA_028284105.1 Anaerolineae bacterium | reverse complement strand
TTTTTCAACTTCTGGAAGAACTAAAGCGGTAGAGCCCGTTTCTGTATCTAACCACCACAATGATGGCTGCCCAAAATCCCCTTGATCTAACTCCCGCATTTCAAAAATGAGGCGACGACTATCTGGCGCCCAGATAAATTGGGAGCAATGGCTATTGGGACAAACATAGAGGAGCTCTTGAGTTTGGGTTTGAATACGGCCGTTTAGTGTCATTAGCCAAATTTCAGAAAATTGCTCGACTGAAGTTGAAATATAAACAATTTTTGATTGGTCAGGAGAGAGTTGATATTCAGCAATCCCATCCAATTGCTCCGTAAGCTGAATGGCATCTGGCGCGTTCAAAGTTTGAGCAAAAAGTTGGAGTTGTTGCTGTTCATCCCAGCTCAAATAGAGAATCGTAGATTGCTCACTACCACGAGGTTGGCACCCAGAAATAGATAGCATGACCAAAATGAATAGGAGCCATTTAGAACCGTTTTGCATGCCAAAATTTTAAAGCGATCGATGCGAATGACAATTGGGTTTAATGTCTGATTTACTTTTTCAGATAATGTCAGGCTTTATTGGTCACCAACGATACGGTAAATGGCAATTGATCCACCTTCATCATCAACATAGGTTTCCCGTGGATGAGAAAGCAACCAAGCTGAGAGAATGATATCTCCGAGTGAGCCGGCTGTATTGATGGCTAATGCCAGAATGAGCGTGGGGATGAGAAGAATATTTGCTTGAAACAGCCAAAGTAGACCGATTGTCGTCATTGCTACAAAAGGGAGTAAGGTTGCAATGACAAATTGATCACGTGGAAAGTAGAATTTGCTGCCATCCGCATGCGGATAGAGTAATTTAAATCCAATTCGGGGCAGCTGTTTTGAGAAATACCAATAGCCTAAAAAGTGGCAGAGTTCGTGAAGTACCATAACTCCAACGAGCGTTGATAAAAATAGAGGGAGATTGACAAGATAAATGAAGACTTGAATGGCGTATTGTGGTTTGGTCGCGATGGCAAGTCCTAGAAATACCCAACCAGAGATAATCAGAAGCAAAATGCTCCCTCCGTTGAGAACAAGATTAAATTTCCAGTTTGCCATAACAAAGCGATGGTAAAAAATGGTGTTTGTGGGGAGTGTTTTGGTAGGGGATAAACGGCCGTAGCTTCGGCGAGATTGTTCCACTGAGGGGAGGTGATTCGTTGTCATGTTTTCTTCCATCTTCGTAAGGTCCCAACAAATGTTGACAAATTATAACATATGCCTTTGATTTTTAATTTGAACTTGGTTTTGTGTCAAAAAAGCGTTTGCTTTAGCGTTGATAGTTTTAAAGTAAAGATAAACGGCCGTTATGAAAAATGAAATGAACATTCACAGTGACGACACATTTTTGGAAATTGCACAGAAGAATAGGAAAAGACTCAATCTTGAACAAAATGTAAGGATGCTTGAGCAAGATATTAAAACCCTGACAGGCCAAATTGATACTTTGTCAGCCCAACTCAAATACGAACATATCGATGTTGATAATCTTGAAAAGAAGAGCTTTAGTAATTTCTTGAAATCAATAATAGGTACTTATGAACGGCGCTTAGAGAAAGAGCGTCAAGAACTTATAAATGTGCAGCTTAGATTTCAACAGAAAAGCGATAAAAAATCATTACTTAAAAGCAAAGTTGATGAAA
>JANQSK010000425.1 GCA_028284105.1 Anaerolineae bacterium | reverse complement strand
TCTACCTCTTCTCAACCTACAAAACCTATGGCCCCCATCAAGGCTTGATGGTTGTTCGCCAACCGCTCCTAGATCAACTGACTAACCAAAGTCACTACTTCAATTCAAAAAAGATACGCAACAAGCTTGTTCCTGCTGGTCCGGATCACGCTCAGATTGCGGCCTGTGCAGGGATGGCTCACTACTTCGATGCCATTTACGAACATCATTTCACTGAAGCAGCTGATGACGCTGAACGCGGTCGCAAAGTGCACCAACTCTTTGAATCCCACGAAAAATCAATTCTCACACCGCTCATGGGCTGGTTAGCCAATCGAAATGATTTAGACATTGTGGGTCCCGCCGATCCTGAAGTTCGCGCTCCAACGATAGCGATCATCCCCAAGAACAAGTCAATTGATGCAGTCATTGAAGGGCTAGAATCACACAAGATTATGGCAAACGGGGGCAACTTTTATGCAGTACGGCCGTTAATCGACATGAACATCCCTCTCGACACGGGCGTCCTCCGCATGAGCTTTGTGCACTACACCAACCAAGCCGAAGTTGACCAGTTAATTGGGGCTTTGGACAAATCATTATAAAACAAAGGGGCAGAATTCCTGCCCCTTTCCCTTTTTCTAACTCTCAATCCCCCTTTGACAATTCACAAAATTAAAGTACCCTCCCGACCATCAACTAACTAACACCGATTGGAGAATCTAGATGGTCAAGAAAACCCCCTTCTACCCCAGAACCGGACCACTCAATGAAACGATGCTCTGGGAGCATTGGGCAGGCTACCTCGTTGCCCAAAAATACCAATATTCCGAAGTGTACGAATATTACTCAATCCGAAATAGCGCCGGACTGTTCGACACCTCCCCGCTGTTCAAATACAGCATCAAAGGGAAAGATGCAACGTCCTTTTTAAGTGGTGTTCTGGCTCGTGACATCCGTCAATGCAAAACGGGACAAGCCCAATACACCATTTGGTGTGATGACGAGGGCTGGATTCTTGAAGATGGCGTCATCATGCACGTCAGTGATGATGAATATTGGATCACCTCAGCAGAACCTAATCTACGCTACTTCGAAAACCTAGTTGGCTACAATCAAGATGTCACAATCACCGATATTTCGGATGACTATGGGCTTCTAGCGCTCCAAGGACCGCACTCTCTCAACATTCTCAATCAGCTTACCAAAGCCGCCAAAAAGTTAGGCTATTTTGACCTCGTTAAAACCAAAATCGCCAAAAAAGAGATCGTGCTTTCTCGAACCGGATACACTGGCGACTTAGGGTTTGAAATTTGGGTGAGCAGTGAGGATGCTGTTGCAGTTTGGGATGCGCTTATGGAAGCAGGGGCTGGCTACAACATCACCCCATTTGGCCAAAAAGTGCTTCATATGGCTCGAATTGATGCAGGGCTTCTCCTGATAGATATCGAATTCCACTCTGCGCGGTTTGCTTGGACAGATGAACAGCGGTCTTCCCCAATTGAGCTAGGATTTGGATGGATGTTCCGTAATTTGAAAAAGGATGATCGCCCCTTTATTGGTCGACGCGCCATCGAAAAAGAGATTCAGGAAAAATCATCTCGCTGGAAATTGGTTGGCATTGAAGTGGATTGGGAATCGTATGAAAAAACATACAATGATTTGGGTCTGATTGCGCCTAAAGACCCTACTCCCATTGAAGAAGCGATGTCACTTTACAACGATAAAAAAGAGTGGCGTGGTCATACCACAAGCTACATCTTCTCAACCATTCTTAAAAAGCACATCGCCATTGCAAAAGTGGTGCCGGATATGGCTAAAGTGGGCACAGAGCTTCAACTTGAACTCATGATCAACGACCGACCACGCTTGGTTAAGGCCCGTGTCGTGAAAATGCCATTCTTCAATCCAAGTCGAAAAACGGAGAAGCAAATTAGCTAGTCAGCTAGTCAGCTAGTCAGCTGGTCAGCTTTTACGCTGAGTTGCTGAAATGCTGAAGGGCTGAGTCGCTGAAATGCTCCCTACGGAGAATTTCCAATGTCAAAGAAAAACAACAAATCTCAAAAATATGATGCCATCGTCATTGGAGCGGGTCACAACGGCTTGGTCAATGGCGCTTACCTCGCCAAACGAGGATTAAAAACTTTAATTTTAGAACGCCGCCATCTAGTTGGTGGTGCTGCCATCACCGAAGAACTTTATCCAGGGTTTAACTTCACAACCTTCTCTTACGCTTTGAGCTTGATTCGACCCAATATTGTGCAAGATTTAGAGCTCGTGAAGCACGGCTTGATGGTGCTCAATATGCCCACTACCCTTGCCCCAATGGAAAATGGGGATTACCTCTACCTAGGCACCGATCATTACGCCAATTATCATGAGATTGCCCGTCACTCGAAAAAGGACGCCGAGGCATATGATGATTACGCCACCATGCTCAATAAGGTGTGCCACGCTATTAAGCCTTTATTTGATTCCATTCCTCCGGACATTTTTAGCGAAGATCCTGCTGAAATCGCCCGCTTAGCCGCCGTCGGCAAGCATTTGCGTAGTGTTGATAAGAAAACGATGCACATGATTTCCCGCTTCTTGACGGGGAGTGCAGCAGAAATTTTGGACGACTATTTTGAATCAGACATTATCAAAGGGTTGTTCTCTTCAAGTAGCATCATTGGCAGTAAAGTTGGGCCAAAGTCTCAAGGGTCTGGTTTGGTGCTACTGTTCTATAAGATGGGTGAAGTGGATGGTGCATTTGGTGATTGGGGCTTCCACAAAGGGGGCAACGGTGGCTTTACTCAGGTTTTGGCCCGTTCAGCCCAAGCATTTGGTGCAGATATTCGGCTTAATGCGGGTGTCTCGCAAGTCATCACTAAAAACGGTGAAGCGGTTGGTGTTGCCTTAGAAAATGGGGATGAGATGTATGCTGATGTCGTTGTCAGTTCACTCGACCCACGCCGCACTTTCTTACAAATGGTCAATCCTCGTGAACTACCTACCGATTTAGTTGAAGGTATTCAAAACTATAAATTCCAAGGGGTTTCTGCCAAAGTTAATTTTGCTTTGGATGATTTGCCTGAATATCCTGCTCTTGCTGGACGACGGGACATTTACCGCGGGTTTATCAACATTGGACCCTCTATGGATTACATTGAACGAGCGTTTGATGATGCCAAATACGGGACATTTAGCAAACGGCCGTTTATCGACGGCGCCATCCAATCTACATTAGATCCCGACATGTCGCCTCCGGGAAAACACGTGCTCTCCTGTTTTGTACAATATTGCCCCTATGAGCTCAAAAACAGCCATTGGGACGACGAACGAGATAACTTAGGGGATACCGTTCAAAATACCATCGAATCCTTCTTTCCCGGTTTTGGTGATTTGGTCTTACATCGTGAGGTGGTCACGCCGCTTGATATTGAACGGGTCGTTGGCCTCAGCGAAGGGAACATTTTTGCCGGTGAATTCCTCGCCCCACAAATGTACTTCTTCCGCCCCGCCCCCGGCTGGAATCAGTATCGCACCCCGATTAAAGGCTACTATCAATGTGGTTCTGGAACGCATCCCGGTGGTTGTGTGATTGGAGGACCCGGCAAACTAGCTTCGGATCAAATTATGGGGGATTTAAAGAAATAGGGAGTCGGGATCGGGGACTTGGGACTTGGGATCGGATAACGAGTTAATTGGGCTTTCTTGAAAAC
>JANQSK010000411.1 GCA_028284105.1 Anaerolineae bacterium | reverse complement strand
GTTGGTCGCCCTCGATTTAGAAAGCGGTGCCTTGCTATGGGCGAGTGATTTGGCGGGTGGCCCGCTGTTTTCATCCCCTGCCGTATCTCAAAATTATGTTTATATTGGCACAACAGATGGGCGATTAACGGCCGTAAATCGGCAATCAGGCACCCCCGCCTGGCGCTTCACAGTCAATGATCGCGTTTGGACCTCACCTGCATTGATTGACAACGCGCACTACTTTGGATCACACGATGGCAACCTATACAAACTTGAGTCTGAGGAGTAACTTGTTTTTCGATTCAATCGTTTAGGGGTTTTGTTACTTGGGCTGTGCTAACGCGTCTAGCTGGTCTTGTAAACTCTCGATATTTCTGAGTTTTTGTTCTCGACAGCATTCTCGAGCCGCATTTGTGAAGTAGGTGTGATTCTGCAAAAAAGAAAGTTGATTTTCAAGCCATTCTTTTTTACTGAACGGCCGACTTAAATAGGCAAACTCGTCTCGCAGCGCTTGGTTCCGCTCAAAGAAATCAGGTCGCCCTAACACTTCTAAATCAGCATCAGCCAATATTTGCTCTGCCAATGTGTGGGGCGTTTGGGGAAGCCGAGTTGCCAAAATCATGTTGCATATCTTCTGGACCTGACACGGTTTGAAGCCAAACTCCGGCAAGACGCTTTTAGCTTCTTTAATGCTCAACGCTTCGTGGTTTGGGGGAAAGGTAATAAACCCAACGTCATGAAAAGCAACTGCCACCATTAAGAGCCGTTTTTCTAGCTCGGGAAGTTCCTCCATTTCAGCAAAATGGGATACGGCCGTTGCCACCTCCACTTGAGTATGCCACAAATTATGATAGGTGAATGATTGGGGGAGCTCAGACTGTAACTTATCAATAGCGTATTGAATTGCTTCTTCAAACTTAGGTTTCTGCATCAGCTGTATCTTACCAAACTTAGGTAAGGCTCCCTATAAGATAATTAACAACAGGGTTCCTAGTAAATTGATCTTGAACTTTGCTAAATCGCTGGCCAATCACAATTAATCGCGACTTTTCAAACTACTACTTTGTGATTGGCACATTTCCTTTCGCTACCAGAATGCCACCGTAACAAGGAAACGTAACACCAGCGTGACACAGAAACTAAGTTTAATTCATATAGCGCCTTTTTAAACGATCTCGCACCCATTCAACGACGTCTGCTACATTGGCCACAGGTTGATGAGTAAACGGCACATGATCCAAGTACGGCCATGGACCAAACTCAGGTGTGATCGCGATGGCGTGCTCTCTTGATTGTGCTGCCTCGATGCACCAATCCCACCATTGTTCATGAATTGCGACATGTGCTTCCCAAATGGGATCCCGTGGATCAGGAATTTGGGGTCCCTTTTCATGACCCATTCGTGCATGGAGGTGCCCCGTCCTCTCGGCACAATATTTAAACAGGTCTTCAAGATCATAGGGGAGTCGATCAACCACTGGCAGCCAGTGGGCAAAATCGGCCGTTAGCCAAATATCGGGCAA
This sequence comes from Anaerolineae bacterium, assembly GCA_028284105.1. Classification (GTDB taxonomy): domain Bacteria; phylum Chloroflexota; class Anaerolineae; order Promineifilales; family Promineifilaceae; genus QQUD01. The sequence continues at coordinate 1,398 of JANQSK010000411.1, read as the reverse complement.
CGCTTCTAATATTTTTACTGTGCGCCATGGGTTGTACATGGGGCGGGCTCGATGGGTTTCGTAGAAAGGTTCAATACCGGCATCCCGCGCAATTTGCGTTGTTAAACGATAATATTTGATGACTGTCTCATCATCGAAAGAGTCAGCACCCGTGTGAACAGCCGCAGCAGTCACTCCCCATGTTTTTGCTCGCTCAATTTGGACTTTGAATGCATCTAAATGGCCACCAAAATCACCCCAGGGCTTGGGCAATGTGGCAATCAAGGGCATAAAGGTTAAACCTGTATCAGCTAGAATCTCTTTGAATTGGGCTTCAATAACGGCCGTTTCTTCTGGCTGCTGATCAAAGTAAACCATCGGGAACTCAACACCTGTGTATCCTTCAGCGACTGCATCACGTGTAAACGTAAGGAGTGATTTCCATTTAAAATGCTCACTCTGCCCAACAGCCCCCCAGGCATGACGATATAATGTGACCGACATTATTCCCCCTCTATGGCATTCAAGAACTTTTCAAACTCAACATCCTTCACATTAAGCATATGATTGGATTCTGGGTAAGCCCCTGATGTGACGTCTCCTTGAAACTCTTTAAATGCCGAAATCGCGTCTTGATGAAGCCGTTCATATTCACTTTTGTGGTCTCGGTAAACTTTGGCATGCCTTGGGATATGGTTTAGATTGTCACCAAGGATATCCGTCGCAAAAAGGTATTGGGCATCACAACCAGGTCCGGCACCCATCCCAATCGTCAGAATATTCAACCTGCGGCTAATTTCTGAGGCAATCTTTGTCGGGACGAGCTCCATTTCAATACCGATTGCTCCTGCATCTTGATACGCTTTGGCTAATTCATAAATCTTTAGGGCATCATCCGCTTTCTTTCCGACCGCCTTGAAGCCACCAAACCACGTTTTCTTGTAAGGTACAAATCCCACATGCCCAACCACCGGAATCGCTTCTTTCGCCATTGCTTCGACATAGTCTAGGCTTTGGGGGCAATAAATGGCATCTGCACCGAGCCGGATTGCGCGATAGGCCCCTTTCAGGGCATCACTGACATTTGAATACTCCCCATACACGAGCCCAATCGTTAAAAATGTATCAGGGGCGGCCGCCCGAACCGCCGCTATGTCGCTGCGTTCCCATGTGATGATGAGCTCAATACCTGCAGCTTCACAGGCTGCAGCCTCTTTCGGGCTTCGAATATTGACTTGAGCAAGTTTACGCTTTCCTTTAAGTTCAAATAAATCTCTAACGGTTAGTTTGGTCATCTTTTCTCCTTCTTCAAATAGGTGTCTAGGTGTCTCGTTTTAGAGCCTCTCCTGAACTCAGACGCCACTTCAGCTGAGTTCAGGAAAATGGTGGACTCTTTTCTGACATATCACTCACTTATTT
>JANQSK010000410.1 GCA_028284105.1 Anaerolineae bacterium | reverse complement strand
AAGTTCGAGAAAAACTTTGCCTTCCATCATCTCTTCAATTTGGGCACGAGCCGCTGCACCTAGCTTTTTAAGCTGCTGACCTTTGGCGCCAATAATGATTTGTTTGTGATTTTTTCGCTCGATATAGATATTAGCGCTGATGTACGTACTGCCGTTGTTTCGCTCTTTGAAATCGAGAATTTGAACCGCTACACCATACGGGATTTCGTCCCTCAACTGAAGCATAATTTGCTCCCGAATCAGCTCAGACGCTAAATCTCGTAAATAGAGATCGGTTACTTGGTCGACAGGATAAAAGCGTGGTCCAAGCGGAAGGCTTTCGATGAGCATGTCTAGCAATTCATCATGCCCTTTTTTCTTAAGTGCTGAAAATAAAATCCACTTACTATTTGGGAGAAGGGCTCTATATTCCTCGACACGGGGTAAAACTTGGTCTGGTTTGAGCAAATCATTTTTGTTGATGCCAAGAATAACGGCCGTTTCTTCAGGTAACGAGCTTAGCCGCTTAGCGATTTTTTCATCAAAATTTCCAGGTTTGCTGCTTGCATCCACAAGCCAGAGAACCACATCTGCATCAACCATCGATTCATTGGCCGTATCAACCATAAATTCATCGAGCTTATGACGAGGCTTCATAATACCCGGCGTGTCCATGAAAATCATTTGATAGGTTTCGTCAGTCAATATCCCAAGTTGCCGAATTCGGGTCGTTTGGGGGCGCGGTGTGACAATGGCCACCTTGTCTTCAAGCAGCGTGTTCATTAGCGTTGATTTCCCCACGTTGGGCCGACCTACGACCGCTACATAGCCTGATTTGTGCCCTTCAGGAACTTCTTCAAATTGACTTAAACCATCATCTATCATGCTGACTACCTTTTATTATCAGAAACTGGACTGTATTGTATCAAAATCAGACAAAAGAGGACGAGCACAATATCTATGATGATGTCTAGGCGAATGTTATTGATCAAAATGGCGCTATCACCCCTAAATTGGGTGATCATTGCATGGGTGAATAATGATATGCCAAGAAGAAAGGGTAGATTACGGCCGTTTCTTTCAAACAATCCCCATAATAATAGAAGACTGCTGATAATCATGCCTGCTAACTGTGTTTGATAGCGAACCGAAAATACGCCAAGGTGATCCGGTAAATTGGAGGAAAAAAAGCCTAGGGTCGTTTCTACACCGTAGGCACAACCCTCTAGCCAACATGCCCCCCAGCCTGCAAGAAATAGAAGAGGGATAACTGGCGCAAATTCATTAAGTGACGGGAAAAACGGCCGTTTCTGTATAAATGCCCCAATCCCAATCCCAAGCATCGCTCCTAACAAAACGCCATGAAAGTTCAGGCCTCCTTGCCAGATTTTGCCAAGTTCATCACCCCGTTCAGCATAATAGCCCCACTCTATTGCAACAAACACTATTCTTCCTGTGGCAATTCCTCCAAACAAACCAAAAAGGATGCCATCTAACCATATCGGTTGCTCGCTTTTCTGGGCTTTCCAATAAAGGATACCTATTGAAAGTAAAAGTCCTAAAGTGAGAACGGCCGTATAGGAGTAGATAAAAAACCAGCGGGTGCGTGCTAAGATGGGGAACATTAAGTGGATAATAGTATGGTTTGAGGTATCAAGCTACTCACTTTTGAATAATATTGGTCTGTGTTTAAAGGTGTTTAAGTGGTAATTGATGTGATTTACAGAATATCTGATTAATGATGGTACAAATTCGTTATTCAGTATATTGCCTGTATATTGCCCATACGGTACTATTTTCAGAGCTATCTCTGTTCCGGGGGATGGCGTGTCTTATTTCAAAATTTTAGAAAATCATTGAGTGGATTTGTAAAGGCTTTTACGGCCGTGTCACATGTTTTTAGACAGAATCCGACAATGTCAAAAACAAAATAACATTAAGGATAACCTATATGGAATCCAAGCTATCTCGTTGGTGCGACGGCGTCATTGAAGCGAGTTGGTTAGCCGCTATCATCTTAACCCCTCTGTTTTTTAATATTCATTCAGATCGCGTTTTTGAACCAGATAAATTATCACTTTTACGCTCAATTGCCTTATTGATGCTTGCCCTATGGATCGTTAAGTTTGTGGATCAGAAGGGATGGACCAATTTACGAGAATATCTTGCGCCAAATTCGACTTCAGGTATTTGGCGTATGCCTTTTATTGCACCAGTGGCGGTTTTGGTTGTCATCTATTTGATTTCGAATATTTTTTCAGTGACTCCCGCGATTAGCTGGGCAGGTTCTTATCAGAGACTGCAGGGAACATACACGACGCTTTCCTATATCGTGATCTTTTTTGTGACGGTTAGCACCATGCGAACGAGTGCTCAAGCACGGCGCTTGGTAACGGCCGTAATCATTACGAGCTTTCCAGTTTCTTTTTACGTGTTATTGCAGCATTTTGACCTAGACCCCTTGCCATGGGCAGGCGACACAACGCGTCGCGTTGCTGGACATATGGGGAACGCCATTTTTATTGCCGCTTACCTCATTATGGCTGTTCCTCTTACCTTATCTCGCATCATTGTTTCCTTTAATAACATCCTCAATGATGATGATTTATCCCCAGCAGATGTTATCCGCTCTTCAATTTATATCTTCACTCTGGCTATTCAACTGATTACGATTTATTGGTCAGGAAGTCGTGGACCGTGGATTGGTATATTTGCAGGTTTATTTGCCTTTGTCCTGATTGTTTTGGTGGCTTTACGAAATGCAACTGAAGACGACGAGCGGTTTCAGGCAACGGATGGATTCAAGGCGATTGCATTGGTTTTGTTGGGTGGGGTTGCTTTATTTGTATTCAATCTTATTTTACGGCCGTTAAGCGGAAATCTCGGTTTATCGGGTCCCATGAGTAGCTTTGTAGCCTTTGTTCTCGCCGTGGGTAGTGTGATCTTAGCCATTTTTATTATGATTGCTGCCCAAAAGGGTTGGCGCTGGTTATGGCTAAGCTGGATCGTATTATCTGTCGTTTTGGGAGTTTGGCTGGTTGCCTTTAACTTACCCTCTGAAACAACTGAACCTTGGCAAGATACACCTGTGATTGGTGGTGTTTTTGAAACCTTAGAAGAGTGGCGCTCTCTTTCGACGATTGGTCGGCTCGGGACTGTGCTCGAAGGGGATTCAGGTACAGGTCGGGTGCGTACATTGATTTGGGAAGGGGTGCTTGACCTCATTGCAATTCATGAACCATTGGCTTTTCCAGATGGCAGCGAGGATTCTTATAACTTTTTACGGCCGTTATTTGGCTATGGGCCTGAGTCGATGTACGTCGCATACAATCGATTCTATCCGCCTGAACTCGCCACGATTGAAGCCCGAAATGCCTCACCCGATCGCTCTCACAATGAAACATTTGATGCTCTGGTGATTACGGGGTGGTCGGGGTTTATTGCATGGCAAATTTTGTACCTTTCTGTTTTCTACTTTGGCTTTAAATGGCTAGGTGTGCTGACCACCAATAGAGACCGCAATCTATTGATAGGATTATGGATTGGGATAGGTGCGATTGTTGCATTTCTCTTTAATAATGCATTGGGGCCTGAATATTTGGGAGTTGCTTTCCCGTTTGGGTCAATCGTTGGATTGATTTTATATCTGATTTACTTCGCATTATTTGGTCAATCCCCTGAAGATGAAGCCTCAAAACGGCCGTTTGCTACAAATCGAATGTTAATGGTCGCGCTCGTTTCAGCAATTTTGGCGCACTATGTTGAAATCCACTTTGGGATTGCCATTGCCTCTTCAAGAACCCACTTCTTCCTATATATTGGTCTCATGTTTGTGATTGGGCATT
>JANQSK010000538.1 GCA_028284105.1 Anaerolineae bacterium | reverse complement strand
TCGAACATTCATCTAAGCCGATCACCGTTAGTCATGCCAATCCTACATTTTGGCATGAAGCTTTACGCAATAAATCAGATATCGTGCTCAAAGCACTGGCTGAAACGGGCGGTATGCTGGGGTTTAGCCTCTATCCACTTCATCTCAACAATGGGTCCAACTGCACCTTAGAAGATTTTTGTACCATGGTTGCCAAAACAGCCGATCTCATGGGTGTTGACCATATTGGCATTGGCACTGACTTTTGCACCCATCAACCTACATCGATTTTGCACTGGATGAGAAACGGCCGTTGGGCCAAAGAAACCGATTACGGCGAAAGCACCACCGCCTCTCCTGAATGGCCCCCTCAACCTGATTGGATTCGAAATCAAGCTGATTTTGGTAATATCACAGCAGGGTTACTCGATAAAGGATTTAGTGAAGTAGACGTCATCAAAATCATGGGGGGCAACTGGCTGAGATTTTTTAAGGAAACGTGGCGATAACAAGGATGTAGAATGAAGGATGAAGGATGAAAAGGATTAAGCTAGAGCGATTGTTTAAAGCGAAAAGGCGAAAAGCGACGCCGAGCCACGGCGGAATTTGTCTCATCGCTCCTCGCCCTCTCGCCCCTTACCAACCAAAAACCTGACGCAGAAACTATGACCAGAACAACACCTTCTCCCCCCCTCCCCCCACCATCCACCCTTATGCGCATGGAGCGCTTAGGCGCTTTTTATCAAACACGACTTAGCTTTGTGCGAACCCTAGTGCGCCGCATGGCTCAAGAAAATTGGCAAATCGTTCCAGAGCGATTTGAGCTGGATGACCATGGGTACGGAACGGCCGTTTATAAAGTTACAGCTACCAACGATGAACTCTACAGCGTTGTACTGTTCTCGCAGTACATTCGAGATGACGAACGGACCGATCGGGTCATTGCCGAAAAGTGGGACATCGCTGCTGTCCTGTGTGAGGGTATTCCAGATGAGGCTCGGCTTGCTGAGTTACGTCATCATGTGCCAAAACAGGAAGCAGGTCGCAATAAAACGGACATATTGGTCTTGTCACGCGCCAATAAAAGTGGTCGCAACTTTAATACCGTTGTTGATTGTTTAGCCCGAGGCCGTCAGCCAGACGTTGAAATGCTCAAACAAGTGGGATATTTGGTCCGTACAACGGCCGTTTATGGGAACGGCAAGTTTGGACTAGCTGATTATGCCAAACTTTCTCAGCGACAAGCCTTTAATCGCACTTTTTCTGCCCAAATGTTTACTGTATTTATGATTCGACACTTTGCGTCTGAGCTCGTTGAGCATATTGCCAAACGGAGATCTCCCGATACGGCCGTTTCACTTGATCCACAAATCCGAAAATATCTTGGGGTTGGCAATGCGACTGGTTTAGGCATGGCTCCCTTTTTGGTCAAGCATCCCAAGCTTCTCCATAGTTGGATTCATATGCGAGAGACGGCCATTGCCCATGTCGTTTATAAAACGGCCGTAACTGCTTCAAAAATTGATCAGCTCGATCAGCTATTAGAGAAGGCCAAACAGCATCTCGCCGAAACAACCACAGGAGATGAGCGGCAACGAAAAAACTATCATCAAACCCACCAAGAACTCCAAAACATACAGGCTAAGCTAAAGCAACTCACTCAAAATAGCCAGCTTTGTTCAAATAGTTGGAAATTGTTAGTTGATTGGACAGTTGAGCATTGCATAATTGAAACACAAGAGTTGTTAAACAGCCTCTTACTCGAACTTTATCCTGATGAAGTGGACGCGCTTGAACAGCAACTTCCCACCGATGAAAATGCAGTTATCGATCCTGAAATGACGGGAAAACAGCTCAAAACCATACTCCAAGAAGACTATCAATGGGCTACGCGCATTGATTTTGACCAGAAAGAAGCCCAATACTTTTTCTGGTATCGCTCTGCTGAAAAAGAAGAGCCTCGTTTAGGAGAGCGATTCTTAGAGCCAGGTGCCGAAAAAGAGCAACATCTTGACATTGCACGAGAAATTGTCAAACTTAATGATAAGCTGAACTCACTTTCAGCCGATGACCTAGCAAAACCGATTATTTATTTTTTAATTGATAACCCGAAGCTCAAAGGTATTGTTCGACGTATTCAATCGTTGAAAAATCACCCTTTTGGTGAAATTCAGGATAATTTAATCGATATCAATTGCCTACCCATTCACATGTTACGGTGTAAATTATCGTTTTTTGGCGCAAGTAAATTTGATCCAAAATCTCGATTATGGACCCGCATAACCTTATTTCAAGGCGCACCACTCATTGAAGAATTAAGCCCCAGCTTCAATGATCGTTGGGCCTTCCCAGTTGCACCAAACTAAAATGAAAATATCTCACACGGAACTGAACGACATATTGCAAAAAACATTTGAAGGACTGCGCTATGCTCGTGGAGATTATGAAGATTTAGCTCGGGCAATAAGTTGGCTAGAATTTAGAAATTGGCCAATTTTAGAAAATGCGCTCTTCGAAGCTCAGATTCTCCAATTGAAACAACCTAAAATATCATTTGAAGATAGTCACTCAGCTACTATTAGCGTTGAAAAAAGTATCGCTTTTATGGCAAGTGCTTTAGCACCGAATCTAGCTTATGTCAAGTCAAAGGCGCTAGGTGGAACGGCCGTTGAGATTGCACTATTAAATCCAATCTTGCCCGCTTTATTGATTCCCAGTTTGCCGTTGATTGCCCAACGAGGTTTTGAGGCCCGTGTGGTTTGGCATCAATCCCGCACGGAAATTTACCATGCTTGCATTCATCAACATGTGCTCCATCCTGAAATAAACATCTATTCAGGTGAAGATCTTCCCATTAACAAAGCCGTTTTTCTCGAAGTTGGATCCGCCGTCACAACCTACTCACCCCCTTTGGGCATCACTCACGTTCAAAAACACCACCCTTATGAATTAAACAATACCTTCACAGAGAACCTAGCCAACGGGCTTGAGATTTCAGATGCAGCCTGGAAAGAGATGGTTAAGCTATCAAAAAATGTGCTCGTAGAAGCCACGGATGAATCAAGAAACAAAGGGGCGGGAGAAAACGCATAAGTGTTCCGAAGTTTCTAAATTGATAACTCTGTTAGAAATTAGCTTCGGAACCTCGAGGAGACGAAGGTTGTAGCCGTCGTTTTGTTCAAAACAGCAACTTCGTTTCGCTTAACCTCGTTCTAGTGAGATTGCGTTTTATGCACAATAAGCTGCTCTAATGATTTAATACTTCGTTACATAAGAAATTTAACCTTTTTACACTGGTAGAAGTATTAAAAACTTTTGTAACAAAGTATTGTTACAAAAATTTTTCCCAAAAATATTCAATCAGGAATTTAGGGGATTTGTGGAATTTTTAAGCTTTTAATTCCCTAAATCCCTTTAATTCCTGATTTTTTAAAGTTCTTATGTAACAGTGTTTTTAATCTCGTTATTTGCACAACTTGAAACCAACCACCACCCCATTCATCAATCCGCCAATAGCCCGTTAGCCGATAGGGTTCCCAGTTAGAAACACGGCCGTTTCCGCGAAGCCGTTTTTCCAAGCGGGTTACCACAAAATCATGCCCATCGCTAAAGTAGAAGCCTTGACCCCCAGTCCAACCCGGTAATCGAACACCCGCAATGGTCGTTTTCATATTGTGCAGTCGTGGTAGATATGAAATTGGCACATCATCTTTGGTTTGATCGGCAACAAGTTGGATTGGATTTTCGCTCATGGGCATAGATAGTATTTGACGTTCCCATTCCAGTCGTTCAGCCAACGTTTCAGATGAAACGGCCGTTTCCATTGCAAAATCAAACGCGAGCTGCCCCGCATTCCCAGCTCGTGCCACTCCCTCAACATCAGCCAGCATTGCAGCCCGACTGTCACCTAAACCATCTAACGCACCACACTTCACTAAATGAATAGCTTCTTTGGTTTGCATTGGCACACGTCTCAACAGATCTTGGATAGATTGAAACGGCCGTTTTGCAACAATCTCCCGCACCGTTTTGCGCCGTAAATCTCTAACTTGACCCAACCCCATCCACAGAATTTTTGATTGACGATTAACGATTGACGATTTTTCTATACCGCTCTCTTCTCTCTTCTCTCTATTCTCTTCTGCAAGAGTAAATTTTTTCCCACTAAAATTCACATGAGGCGGCCTCACTTCAAACCCCAGTCTTCGCGCCTCCGCCATGTAAATAGCAGGATGATGAAAGCCACCGTGATCTTTAAGACGTGCGGTTAGAAATTCAGCAGGATAATGTGCTTTCATATAGGCGGAGCGATAGCTAATGTCAGCATAGGCTGTGGCATGGCCCTGATTAAATCCATACCCCGCAAAGGCCATCATCTGCTCCCAGAGCGTTTCAGCTTG
>JANQSK010000370.1 GCA_028284105.1 Anaerolineae bacterium | reverse complement strand
ACATGCCAATGAGCGATGAAGAAACGATTGAAGGTTCTAGAAATAGAGCCTTGGCGGCACGGGACGCTCTTGATGCTGATTTTGGCTTTGGACTTGAAGGGGGCGTCCATCCTTGGGCGGGTGGCTTATTGTTGATGGGCTGGGTTGTAGCAGTCGATAAAATCGGCCGTATTGGTGTAGGCGGCTGTGGCCGGTTGCCATTACCACAAAAGATCGGTGAACGTGTGCTGTCTGGCGAGGAGTTAGGTGATGTGATGGATGCCATCCTGCATGATCACAACAGCAAACAAAAAGAAGGGGCTGTGGGTGCTTTAACGGGGAACTTAATTACCCGAGTAGATGCCTTTCAGTTTGGGGTAGCTAACGCGTTGGGGCGCTTTGTCACCGAAGGATTCTATGAAGAAGAGAACAAATAAGGGTTAAATTGTTAAAAATCATCCATTTTCTTTAACCAGCTTTTTCATCCTTCATCCTTTCTAACCTAGACCATCTGTGCTACACTCATCCCATGACGCTTGAATTTGAAAAGTTGACGTCTGATTTGGAGAAAATGGCGCAAACCGCTGCCAAACGTCGCCAGAGACAAGAAGCCCAAACTACCGTTTATCAAAACACATTAAACGAATACGCCACCAATTGGGAGCGTATTGAGCAGGCTTTGTCTGTTGCGGCCAAAAAATCGGATGAAAAGTTTTATCGGTCAGCAGGGCCACTCGATGCTAGTGAGCCTTTGAATACGGCCGTTTCGCCTCCACTGCCTCCTGATATTGCAACCATCATCGCCGTAGATGGCTCCCAAATATTGCCTGATCGCCATGCCGCCTATCAATATTATTTGATCAATGTCGGAGGGATTGTTTACCATCATGGGCAAGGCAAACAGCCTGATATCTTTTCTGTTCCCACCATTGTGTATCCAGATGAAGATAAGATTGATGATTTTAACTTTAGCAGTGGGGATGTCAGCATTGAACGAGACGAAGCAGAAATCAAAATGCTTGCGACGCAATCAGTCAAGCATCGCCATCTGGAAGGGCCAATACTTTCATTGCTCGATCAACGCCTGCTGTATTGGCCGATTGGGAGCGCAGGTGAAGCTGAAAATTCCGTCGTGACGGAATGGAACAAGCATATGGGGTCGATGCATGCAGCTGGGGCCCTGCTAGCCGGCTATATCGATCGGCCCGGGACAAGCTATGTCACAACCTTGCTGCGCAGTCTTGAAGGATTGAATGATGATGCCTTTGATTGGCGCTCTTTGGGTAAACGAAGTGCCACAAGGGGCATTACAGATCGCGACCTTTTTAGCCAACTCTTAAAACCGGGACAGCGCAGCCGCGTATTTGTGAATATTTCTCAGCCGAATCAAGCGTTTGCATCCTTTGACCCCAATCATGAAATTTGCTTTTTCTACCTCAACCCAACCAATGTTGATAAACAAATCGCACGCGTTGATATTCCCCGTTGGGTTGCTGAGGATCCGGAAGCCGTAACGGCCGTTCACAGCCTCATTATCAGTCAGTGTCAAATTATGGGGGATTATCCATACGTCATTGCTCGAGCGGATGAAATGGCCGTTGTGGGTCGACAAGACGCAGCTGAACTGAACTTCATGCTGGATGTCATCATGGATCGACATGGCGTTGGGTCAGATCTCACGGCCAAGGCTGGAAGCAAAGAACTGGCCCGAAGCGGCAAGACACGACACGAAGGTTTTTAACTCATGCAGACCTGACGGAATTTTAAAGCTTGTCAGGTCTTTGTCGTGATTGACAGTAAGTTTTCTGAAAAAGATGCCTCACAAAGGCTGTCAATTACCGAGTAAATCACAATAATTGAAGCTGATTTAAATTTCAAGAAATTTGTGATTTACAGTAGTAAGGAACGATATGGAAAACGAAATTCCACAAATTGGGCGCATTCTGAGGGCCAGCACTACCGGCTTTGCTGTTGGTTGTCGGGTCGGGCAGCTCAACCAACCCGCTTTTGGTGCGTTGGTCAAAGCCCAGCCTGTCGATAATCGGGAAGCGATTTATGGGTTGATTTACAACATGAATATTGACGATGACCAGCTGGTTCGGCGGTTGGTTCTCGCTGAAAACCCACCAAACTCTGTCATTGAAGATCAGCGTCGAAATCGATTGTTACCCATCGAAATGAGCGTGATTGCGATTGGATACGAGCAAAATGGCGTTATTCAACATGGTTTACCGCCGCGCCCACCCCTTAATTTAGATCCTGTTGAGTTGGTTGTTGATGTGCATAATGTTCGAGAGTTTACCGAACGGCTCAGCTATTTGCGGCTGATTTTGCGGGCTACAGGCAGTCCTGTTCCGGTCGATCAGCTTCTCGTGGCACATATTTTGGATGTGTATCGTTTACGTGGTGATGATTCGGCTTGGGCAACGGCCGTTACCCAAGAGCTGATTGAACTTCTCCGAAGTAACTATGACATTCTCATTCCCATGCTAGAAGCTTTGAGTGATGCTCTGCCTCAGTTGATGATTGATGGAGGTGCAGCATGAGCGAAACCATTGGTTATATTATCGGCGGTGGCCTCAAAGAAGGGTTTCGTATTCGGCTAACCGTTGCGGCAGAAGAAGTGCAGGAAGGAAGTTTTGTAGTCGTAGACAGTGGTCGTTTCCGTTACTATGGCCTGATTACAGACTTGCAGCTAGGCGCGACTGACCCTCGTTTTGCTGATGAAAAAACAGATCGTCTCCAACCTGCTATTCAGCAAGCCCTGTTAGGTAAAACATTATTCACAACCTTGATGATGTACCCCACCTTGATGATGGATCGCGGCCCCGAATTGGGCACCGATGCCTTCCATGAGTGGGAGCAACTCGTTGAGCAAGGTAAGGAAAATCCTGGTCCGAAACCCGTTAAGACCGTTCCTGCTCATCACGCCGAAGTGCGAGCTGCAAATGAAGCAGACGTGGCAGAGATTTTTGGTAAAGAAGGATTTGTGATTGGGCACACCATTGAGCAAGGATATCCTGTTCGGTTGGACTTGAATAAGTTTGTACAACGTTCGAGCGGTATCTTTGGGGCAACAGGTACAGGTAAGAGCTTCCTGACGCGGATGGTGCTCGCTGGGTTGATGCATTCAGACGCTGCCGCAGCCCTGGTGTTTGATATGCACAATGAGTATGGGTTTGATGACACCGATTCAGATCGAAATCTCAAGGTGTTGGGCTTACGCTCTTTGTTTGGCAATAAAGTACAGGTTGCTGGGCTAGAAAACACGGTTGGGGGACAAAATCCGGATTTCACTTTGCAACTGGCTCTGAGCGATTTTGAGATTGCGGATATTTTGATGCTTTCTGAACAGCTTGCCTTAACCGATACGGCGGCGATTACGCTAAACGCCTTAACGCGCAGCTTTAAACAAGATTGGTTCTATCAGTTTATGCAGTTACAGCCCGGTGCAGTCGAAACTGACCCTGAAACGGGTAAAACGGTGCCAGCGCCTGACTCGGTAGCGGCATGGGCAAGAGAAAATAATATCAATGACAAGGCGGCTGAGGCACTTCATCGGCGATTGAGTGTCATTTATGAACGGCCGTATATCGTCAAAAATCCTCCCAATGACCCAGTAAGCTCTATTGTGGATAAGCTTGAAAACGGCCGTCACATTATCTTGAGCTTTGGCAAATACGATAACGACATTGATTATCTGCTCGTCTCTAATTTGCTAACACGTCGAATTCGAGAACATTGGGTTAAGAAAACGGAGGCTCATAAAAGCGAAGGTGCTCCTAAACCGTTGCCGTTACTTATTGCCATTGAAG
>JANQSK010000347.1 GCA_028284105.1 Anaerolineae bacterium | reverse complement strand
CTTTTCACAGATCACAAAATTTGAGCTAGAGCAATCTGATAAGAAGCATCATAATTTTACGTCCGTATTCAAAAAACACCGTAAAGTGTTGCAAGCAGCCGGCACAGGCGTCCTCTTTGCGCAAATGGTTCGAGCCGGACGACGCATCATTATTCCACTGTTTGGCGCAGAGGTGCTTGGCTTAGATGTGCAGGCGATTGGCATTATTGTCAGCGTTTCAGGGGCAGTAGACATGGTCATGTTCCCAATCGCGGGATTGCTTATGGACAATTGGGGGCGGAAATGGTCCATTGTGCCAAGCTTTACATTGCAAGGGTTAGGAATGGCATTGGTGCCTTTTGCTTCAGGTTATATTTCACTCATGATTGTGGCGAGCATTATTGGGATTGCCAATGGGCTTAGTTCTGGCACAATGATGACTTTGGGAGCCGATTTGTCTCCAGAAAAAGAACGGGGCGAATTTTTAGCAACGTGGCGATTTATTGGGGACAGTGGCTTTGCGATTGCACCAAATATCGTGGGAATGGTAGCAGATCTATTTATGCTGGGAACGGCCGTTTTTGTTATTGCCGGGGCAGGTGTCATGGCAGGGTTTGTGTTTGGCTTCTTTGTCCCTGAAACTTTGAAGAAAGAGCCTCAGCTCATGACTGCGGACTAACCACCTAAAATGATTGGCAACCAGTAGCCATTATTCATTGTGATATATAGGAACACTGAATTGAACAACGTATTCAAAAAAATTGGCAAGATAATAATCGTGAAATATGATTGAAATTTTTCGTATTCTTCAAAATACTTCTGGCTTAATTTGTAGCTTGCCAAAATGAAAATAATAGTTGTGATGGGCATCGAAATTAGGAGAAAGAAAAATATTGGAACTATCTCCGAGACAGATCCAGAAATAGGTGTATAAAATGACAGTATATAAGATAAGACAGGTTCATTGATGACCAATGAAACGCAATAAATTCCAAGATAAAGTATAAATATTTTTAGAACTTTCTTTGATTTACCTCTAATATTCATTGATAAAAATCCACTTTCAAACCAACAATACAACAAAAAATATGGCCGATAAATTATTGAGAACGATTGTTATGACTTTGTAATCAAAGTTTTTAATACTTCTACCAGTGTAAAAAGGTTAAATTTCTTATGTAACGAGGTATTATTCCATTTACAAATAAGATTCTTGGCCAAAACTCATTGCTTTTTGGATTCTTCAAACGGCTGAGGAAACAAACAATTGATATAAAAATTATATGTTGATAGTAAGAAAATAAGCCAGAGGATGATATGTATAAATCCATCTCTTGGAAACATCACATTTAGAAAATTTCGCCATTATTATTTTAAATTTGAAACTTTTTTATCCCCACTTATACTTCACACCATCATCTGTTTTAAGCTCCCGCCATCCATAGTTGCGGATATTCACCACGCCTGATTTTCCAAATTTAAGCATCGCTTCTGCCATCGATTCATTAGCAATTTGAGCGACATCTTCAAATAAATCGATTGGATTTTGTTCAAGCTTACGCGCCACGTGATAAAAAATAGACAATCCCACTTCAACACGGCGCTTTTCGGGAATTTCGTAGTTGGAAACGGCCGTTGCCACCAAACCCAACTTCAACATCTCCAAATCTTCGTTTCGGGCTGCTATCGTGGCCGCGCGATGACCAAATATGCCAAACAGCGAACGCGCTTCTTTGGGCATCCCTTCTTGGAACTGTTGTTGATGCTCAGGCGTTTCGCTCAAAAATCGACGCATCGTCTCAGCAATTTCATTGTCCAAGTCTGCAGGGATATCTTGACTAAAGTAATCTAAAACTTTGTGTGTTTTGTAGGTAACGGCCGTATGTTCAACAAACGCCGCAAATGCACTTCCATTCTTACTCATTCCATGTCCTCATGAGACATCGAAAGTCTTTAAGACTTACGATGTCGTCTTAAGCGACCTTCCAGTCATCTCGTCAGGCTGTTTAATCCCCAATAAATCAAGCACGGTCGGCGCAACATCAGCTAAAATACCACGTGGTCGCAGATTGATATACCCATCGTGCCCCACTATGATAAAAGGGACTGGCTGGGTTGTGTGGTAGGTATGTGGATTACCCGTTGCGTGATCAATCATACGGTCACAATTGCCGTGATCGGCCGTAACAAGCGCAACGCCCCCTTTTTCAATCACGGCATCAATAATCTGATTGGCACATTGATCAACCGCTTCGACGGCTTTGATGGCAGCAGCTAAATCTCCTGTGTGCCCAACCATGTCAGGATTCGCAAAATTAACCAAAATAAAAGCGTCATCATGTGATTTGATTCGCTCAACAACACCTGCAGCCAGTTCAGGTGCACTCATTTCAGGTTTGAGATCGTAGGTTGCCACTTTGGGAGACTGCGCCAAGAAACGTTCCTCATTAGGATAAGGCTCTTCAGCACCCCCATTAAAAAAGTAGGTTACATGAGCATATTTCTCAGTTTCAGCAGCGTGAAATTGATTTAAACCGGCTTCGCTAATCACTTCAGCCAACACTTTTTTAATCTCTTGGTCTGGGAAAATCACCGTCACGGGATAATCTGGATCATATTCTGTCATGGTGAGAATATCTAGGTTTGGCATCAACGGCCGTTTAAAGCCATCGAAGCTTTCATCACTGAAAATGGTCACCAATTGTCGCATCCGATCAGCTCGGAAATTGTAAAAAATGAGACAATCCCCGTCCGTTATCGTGACATCTTGGTCAGTCTCAACGGCCGTTGCCAGTACAAACTCGTCCGTCACATCCTCAGCATACGATTGTTCTAGTGCCGCAGATGCTGAAACGGCCGTTCTCCCATCAACGCCTTGATGATTTACAATCACGTCATACCCCTGCTGTGTTCGGGGCCAGCGTTTATCTCGGTCCATCGTGTAATAACGGCCGCTCACTGAAGCCACAACACCGGGATGGTCTGCTAAATACGCTTCAAGCTTTTGCACAAAACCCATTGCTGATTGAGGCGGTGTATCACGACCATCCGTAATGAGATGCAAAATCGGTTCTACACCTTCGGATTCGGCCATCTTGAGCAATGCATATAAATGATCATGATGACTATGAACCCCACCGTTCCCTAATAACCCAATGAGGTGCACTTTTTCACGGCCGTTTTTAGCCTTTTGCATGCCATTTTTTAAGGATGCAAGATCATAAAAGGACCCATCACGTATCGATAAATTGATGCGTGTTAAATCCTGATACACAATACGTCCAGCCCCTAAATTAAGATGCCCCACTTCTGAGTTGCCCATTTGTCCGTCAGGCAAGCCCACAGCCTCACCGGATGCATCCAAGATCGAACGTTCGTTTTCTGCTGTCCACCGATCATAGTTTGGTGTCTTTGCTAATAAGACAGCGTTACCTTCTTCTTTGCCACGTAGCCCCCATCCATCAAGAATGATAAGAGCAACCGGTTTTTGACTCATTTTGCTTCTCCAAAATTATGGTTCTTTGAGCTTTTTTGTTGATAAAAGAATCAAAGGATTTTTGTAAATGGAAAAATAGACGTGGGAATCTGCCTTATTTTACCAAAAAACGTCTGCGGACTCACAGGCAACCTGATTTACTGCTATACTCATCGCATGGAAAAGTTTGAAAAATTTCAGAGCAGATACCAAAGTGGTGAAGTCCCGTGGGATTATGAGTTACCTCCCCCTGAGTTAATCGCACTTGCTGAACAACTTGCACCAGGCCGCATGCTTGATTTAGGCTGTGGCTACGGCCGTTCTGCTATCTATTTAGCACAGAAAGGATGGCGTGCAGACGGGGTTGATTTTATCCCCGAGGCCATTGAGGAAGCAGAACGTCGCTTGGCACAAACGGCCGTTTCTTCACAGGCAAATTTTGCCGTTGGCCCCGTCACCAAAATCAATCAAGAGGATGCGGCCTATGATTTAATTGTTGATATTGGCTGTATGCACGCCCTTTCAGAAGGTGAGTTAGCTCTTTATGGAAAAGAAGTAAAGCGGCTGCTAAAAGAGAACGGCCGTTATCTGCTCTTTGCCCATATT
>JANQSK010000345.1 GCA_028284105.1 Anaerolineae bacterium | reverse complement strand
GATTTGGCACTCCTCACAAAAACGGCCGTTGAGTCCATTGCCGCCCCAGCGATGGAAAAACGAATCAAGCTTTACCATGATGAGGTTCCTAACCCGGTCATGGTGATGGCTGATTTCAGCAAGATTCAACGAGTGCTTCTCAATCTCATTTCCAATGCGGTTAAGTACACACCGGAAGAGGGTCATGTTTCCGTGAAGACGGTTGCAAACGGCCGTTATGCCATCTTCTCTGTTCGTGTCACGGGATACGGTATTCCAGAAGACGAACTCCCAACCATCTTTGACCGCTATAGTCGCGTCAAAGGGCATCAGCATATCGCCATTGGTACAGGGCTTGGTCTGGCGATCGTCAAGAGCCTCGTTGAAGCACATCAAGGTGAAATCAGCGTAACAAGTGAGGTTGATGTGGGTAGTGTGTTCACGGTCAAGCTCCCCTTGGAAAGCACCTTTACGCCATAAGTTTTGATAACCAGCCCGAAATCAGCGTATTTTTTTCTAAAAGTACGCCCCGAACTGGCCAATCTCATCATTCTGAATCTTGCGTATTCCTCCCCCAACTCGTAAAATAAAATTTAGTTACTGTTTGGGTTTTACAATTTATAACTATTCAAACGAAACGGCCGTTCGGGAGAGAATCACTTTAGTGATTAGTGATTAGTGATTAGCGATTAGTAACAGTTACTACCCGCTATCCACTGCCCACTACCCACTCAACTGGTCACCGAAGGTGCAAGCTGTTGTCAAAACAGCGAAACTCTCAGGTAAAAGGACCGAACGGCAGGGTAACTCTGGAAAGTGCAAGCTGTCCATTTTGTGGCAGCTGGACGCCGACGGGGCAAGTTAATCGTTTTAACCAACGGTTCAATGAATCTCTCAGGTTAATGACAGAGGACGCTAAGCATTACTGTCTTGCTGCGCGTCCTCTTTTAATTTCAACAAATCGCGACGCTTAGCAAAGAGAAGGAGACAAAATGAATATTCCGGCAGATTTAAAATATTCTGAGGATGATGAATGGGTAAAAGTTGATGGTGATACAGCCACCATTGGCATTACAGATTACGCCCAAGATCAGCTCAATGATATTGTTTATCTTGAACTTCCATCAGATGGAGATTCATTTGAGGCGGGCGAAACCTTTGGTGTCGTCGAGTCTGTCAAGGCAGCATCAGATTTGATTATGCCTGTATCTGGCACTATCGCTGAATCAAATGAAGACCTCATTGATGCACCGGAGCTCATCAACAGCGATCCTTATGGAGAAGCGTGGATGATCAAAGTCACCCTCTCTGATGCGTCTAGCCTAGATAATTTGATGGACGCAGACGCTTATAAAGCACACATTGAAGCACGATCATAATTGGGTAATTGGTAGCTGGTCAGATCCTTTTTAGGAATCTGGCCATAGAACCAATCGCTCAACAAGAATTACAAATTTTTTACACAAAATAAAATACCGGAGGCTCAAATGGCTACAACCCCTAACCCCCAAACAGTAGCCAATCAATCTCCTAAATCGAATGCACAGCTGCTGCGCTCGATTGACCACTTTTTGGGTCGTCACATTGGCCCAACCCCTGAAACTGTTCGGCACATGCTTGAAGTGCTGGATCTAAACTCTGTTGACCAACTTATTGACCAAACCATCCCCGAATCGATTCGACTAGACGGCCGTTTATCTCTCAACGAACCGCTTACCGAATCTGAAGCCCTCGCTCATCTGAAAGATATTGCATCAAAAAACAAGGTGTTCAGGTCCTTCATCGGCATGGGATACAGTGGTACCCTTACCCCTGGCGTCATTCTTCGCAACATCATGGAAAATCCTGGTTGGTACACGCAATACACGCCGTACCAAGCTGAAATTGCTCAAGGTCGACTCGAAGCATTGCTTAACTTCCAAACAATGGTCACCGATTTAACAGGCATGGAAATTGCCAACTCTTCAATGCTTGATGAATCGACATCAGCCGCTGAAGCGATGACCTTATGCCTGCGGGCACGGCCACGCAAATCAACCGCAATGACCTTCTTCGTCTCGCAAGATTGTCATCCTCAAACGATTGATGTGGTCAAAATGCGGGCTGAACCCTTAGAAATCAATGTCGTTGTGGGTGATCACGCTAGCTATGATTTTGGCGACGATACATTTGGCGTTCTGCTCCAATACCCCACCACACATGGTGATATCTTTGATTACGAAGCATTTTGTGCTCAAGCCCATGAAGCTGGTGCGCTAGTTGTCGTTGCTGCCGATCTCTTGTCACTCACATTGCTCAAATCACCCGGTGAATTTGGGGCAGATGTTGTTGTGGGTAACTCACAGCGATTTGGTGTGCCTCTAGGCTTTGGTGGCCCCCATGCAGCCTTTATGGCCACAAAAGAAAAACACAAAAGAATATTGCCAGGTCGTATTGTGGGTGTCTCCGTTGATACGCAAGGCAATCGCGCCTTGCGCTTAGCACTCCAAACGCGTGAACAGCACATCCGTCGAGACAAAGCGACAAGCAACATTTGTACGGCACAGGTGCTTTTGGCCATTATGGCGTCGATGTATGCTGTATATCATGGGCCAGATGGTCTCAAGCTGATTGCGCAACGCGTTCGCTTATTAACGGCCGTATTAGCTGAAGGTCTTCAAAAGCTAGGCTACTCCGTCAATGCCAATCCTGTTTTTGACACGCTTAAGGTGACAGGGGGAGCGTTAAACTCAGATGCCATTCACGCTGCATCCGAACAGCACAACATTAATCTACGCCATTATGACGATGGTGTTGGGATCGCCTTAGACGAAACCACCTCCATTGCCGAAGTTGAAACCGTTCTAGCAATCTTTGGTGCTGGCGTTGGCCAATTTGATTTAACCGCCATTGCTGAAAGCATTTCACTAGATTACAGTGGGGGCTTCCAGCGTGAATCAGAATATCTAACCCACCCCATTTTTAATACCATCAATTCAGAAACGGAGATGCTACGCTACATCTTTGCCTTGCAAAACAAAGACCTATCTTTAGCCCACTCCATGATTCCACTGGGCTCATGTACGATGAAGCTGAATGCCACTTCTGAAATGGTCGCGGTCACTTGGCCTGAGTTTGGCAACATCCATCCATTTGCACCGTCAAGTCAAACGGCTGGCTATCGGGAAATGTTTGATAATCTCGAAAAATGGTTGGCAGAAATCACGGGCTTTGCGGGGATCTCTTTACAACCAAACGCCGGCTCACAGGGTGAATATGCTGGGTTGCTTGTCATTCGAGCCTACCATCTAGATCGCGGAGATGCGCATCGAAATATCTGCCTTATCCCAAGCTCTGCGCACGGCACCAACCCAGCAAGTGCGGTTATGGCGGGCATGAAAGTCGTCGTTACCGCTTGTGATGAAGATGGCAATATTGACGTAGATGATCTTCGCGCTAAAGCAGCCCAGCATAAAGACAATCTTGCCGCACTCATGGTAACGTATCCATCTACGCATGGCGTTTTTGAAGCCCCTATCAAAGAGATTTGTGACATCGTTCATGAACACGGTGGGCAAGTTTATATGGATGGCGCAAATATGAATGCTCAGGTTGGTTTAACAAGCCCAGGCGAAATTGGAGCGGATGTTTGTCACCTCAACCTTCATAAAACATTCTGCATTCCCCATGGCGGTGGTGGTCCTGGCATGGGCCCTATCGGAGTAGCTGCCCACCTTGTAGACTATTTACCAGGTCATTCAGTTGTTGAAGGTGTTGGTGGCTCAAAAGGGATTGGTGCTGTTTCAGGTGCGCCTTGGAGTAGCGCTAGCATATTGCCAATCTCTTACGCTTATATCGCCATGATGGGTGAACCAGGACTCACTGAAGCAACAAAAATCGCGATTCTCAATGCAAACTACGTTGCTAAGCGACTTGAGCCTCACTTCCCCGTGCTTTACAAAGGGGCTAACGATCGGGTTGCACATGAATGCATCATTGATCTACGCCATCTCAAAGCGTTTGCGTCGATTGATGATGTGGCGAAGCGACTGATGGATTTTGGCTTCCACGCCCCCACTATGTCGTTCCCAGTTCCTGGCACCTTAATGATTGAGCCTACTGAAAGTGAATCCTTAGCTGAGCTTGAACGCTTCTGCGAAGCAATGATTGCGATTCGCCAGGAAATACAGGCGGTTGAAGATGGAAAGCTCGATCCGGTGAACAATCCATTGACCAATGCACCACATACGGCAGAGGTTATTGCCAGTGATGATTGGCAACGGCCGTATTCACGCGAACAGGCAGCTTACCCGCTTGATTGGGTCCGTGACCACAAATTCTGGACGGCCGTATCACGCATTGATAATGTGTACGGTGATAAAAACTTAATCTGTATTTGCCCCCCAATTGAAAGTTATGTGTAGGGTCAAAGAGTTCTGACCACGAGTAACTAATCGCTAAAACAAAAAACCCGACTAAATTTAGTCGGGTTTTTTCGTGATGCCCAGGAGAGGACTCGAACCTCCACGCCCAATGGGCACAGGCCCTCAACCTGCCGCGTATGCCAATTCCGCCACCTGGGCAATAGACGGTAATTATAACCATTGACCGCTTACTGTCAACCATATAATTCCGTAAATATCAATTTTTCAACAAGCAAAATACATTGTCAATTTGCGACCTATTTACAGGTTTAATCTGCAAACTCAGCAACAAAGCGTTCTTCTGAAACAGTGACTTCTTGTGGCACAAGTTGCACCACCGCCGAAGCCCAAGTCAAACCGGCTCCAAAGCTTGCGAAAAGAATCGTATCGTCCGGTTTAATCATGCCGGCTTCTAACGAATCCACCAAAGCCATTGGAATCGAAGCCGCAGAAGTATTTGCATATTTATCAATGGTGACAATAAATTTATCAAGTGGCACCTGCATACTTCTCGCAGCAGATTGAATGATTCGGAGGTTTGCTTGATGAGGAATAATCCAATCAATATCATCTAAGGTCATGCCGGCTTGATTCAAAGCGCGCTGACAGCTTGGTCCGATGACACGGGTTGCAAATTTAAACACATCACGGCCGTTCATTTTTAAATAGTTGCGACCTGCTTCAATCGATTCAGAGGTTAGAGGCTCTGCTGAACCACCCCCTTGCATAATGATTGCATCCGACTTAGTCCCATCAGAGCCCATATCAAAACCGAGAACACCAGAAGGTTCATCTGAGGCTTGAATGATGACAGCCCCGGCGCCATCTCCAAACAGGACACAGGTTGAGCGGTCATTCCAATTCACATACCGGCTCAGTAACTCAGCCCCAATCAGCAATATTGTGCGATATACGCCAGTTTGGATGAATTGCTGAGCAATATTGATGCCATAAACAAAGCCAGTACATCCTGTCATCAAGGTAAAGGCTGGTGCATCTGCTCCAATCATATGTTGCACTTGACTGGCCACAGAGGGAGCTAAGTAGTCAGGCGTAGAGGTGGCTAGGATGATTAAATCGATATCATCGGCAGAAATTCCAGCAT
>JANQSK010000343.1 GCA_028284105.1 Anaerolineae bacterium | reverse complement strand
ATGTTTTGGCGAACCATCCACGCTGTACGAATAGCCCGTTCAGCATGATTTTCATGTGGGTTTAAAGGTGTGTTATAAAGCGCCATCACCGCATCCCCCATAAACTTATCGGTTAGCCCTTCAAAATGCGAGATCGCATCAACCGCTTGTGTAAAGTATCCATTAATAACCTGAATCAACTTTTCAGGGTCTAAGTTTTCGCTATATGTGCTAAAGCCACGAACATCAGCAAACAAGACACTCATCACTTGTCGTTGTGGACGTTGGGCAGCATCAATGTCTCGGACCTGGTCAACTAACGCTGGCGGCAAATAGCGTCGCACACTCTCCATGCGCTTCTTTTCTGAAACATCATCCAATACCATTGCCACACCCAACATTTCTTGCTGAACATCACGCAGCGGAGAGAGCGTCAAATTAAGCGTTGTAATACCTGGGCGTTTACGAACAACAAGATCCACTTCTTTACTTTGCACATCCCCTTTTTGCTTCACATCTTCAACAAGAGAATCAAAAGGAAGTTGAAGCATTTCTTCAGCTTCATCCAAAGATTGCTGCATGATTTCATCTGGTTGTGCCGATAAAATGTCACTCGCCGCCCGATTAACTAAGGCAATACGGTCTTTTTCATTGATAGTAATAACGCCACTGGCAATTGATTCAAACACATTGTTCATTAAATCGCGCATTTCAGTGATCTCGTCAAGCTGGGCTTGAATTTGGCTGAATAGACGCGCATTTTCAATCGCAACAGCAGCCTGATTGGCAAAAGCAGCCAGCATATCACGATCGGTATCGTTGAAGATACCGGCAGCAACTCGATTATCGGTGTAAATAACACCAATAACCTTTCCTTTGATTTTGAGTGGTGCACAAAGAATGGAGCGTAAGTTATAGCTAATAATGCTCTCTTGAGCCGCAAAGCGCGGGTCAGATTGGGCATTCATCGTTGCAATAGGTTCGCCAGTTTCAGCCACAGATTGCACAATACTGCGACTAATTTGGAAAGAATCTTTATCAACCGTTTCTCTATCAATGTTGCGATAAAGCGTATTTTCTAGCTCTTGCGTATTATCATTGCGCAAAAGCAATATTGAACGTTCCGCTTTTGTGAGGGCAATAATGGAGTCCATTACCTCAATAAGCACTTCATCAAGATCAAGAGATGAATTCACAGCCGCACTAATATCTTGAAGGGCTTTTAGCTGTTCTTGCTCTTTTTCTTGAGCCTTAACGCGACGCTCAAGATCTTCAAGGGTTCGTCGAACATGGATGAGTAATCGGCCAACCTCTTCGCTTGATTGCTGCACTGTGCCTTGCTTAAACAGCTCAGCACGTGAAGTGATCAACGTCTGCTGTTGATTGTTGACTGTCGTTCCTAAATTATCAATTAATTGGCGTAATTGATTGAGATTGTTTTTTATTTGGGTGATGGGCGTTTCATTCAAGGGTGCAACCTCTTGCCGATTTACTATAAAGTTAATTTTGGCCGGAAGGTTTTGTAAGGACTGCAACCTTCTTTGTAAATCACAATTCTGGTGAGTGAGTCACTTCAAGTCTTGTGGCTCTTTTTCAATGAAAGCTGGCTTTTTCCTGTTCTTTCATTGGTTCTACGTATGGCAACTCATTATTTTTGTTATTCAAAATGTATTTGCCATTCGCATTTTTACATCGTGGTAGATACTACCTGACTGGAGCAAATTTTACGATTGCTCGAAAAACACCTTGCATTATACCAGAGTCATAGGGAATTAGATATAGGAAGGGAGGTTATGAAGACGTGAAAATTCAAGCTTTATCTTTCAACATCTAGGACTATTGTCACCTTAAGAATAAATGTGTTTTCTATCAAATAAGGTAAAGGTTGTTATTTTACTTTTTACCTACTTACGAATTAAATTCAATCGTTTATCGTTAGTTAAGTGGAACGAAGTTCCTGTTTTGCATAAAATGACAGCTTCAAATTTCGTTTCCTCGAGGTTCCGAAGCTTATTTCTAAGTAATTTTCAACAAATTTTTTGAATACTCAAGGGTAAGATGAAAATTGCTTTCAGGAGAACAAAAGCTCAAATAGGTGCTTTATTTCAAGAAACGTTTTGTTCTCCACCAACAAGGATTATCAATTTAGAAGCTTCGGAACACTTAAGATGTATCGTTAATTATTTTGCAAGGGTCATATGAATTTCAAACATAGTCGTGATAGATATTTAGGCATTATTGGACAGGTTCTTTTACCATTCTTCCCATCTCGAGTTAAACATATACAAAGCGAACAATTTACACTTACAGATTTTGGTCAAAGTCGAAGCAAATTGGATCACTTTTTGAGATATGGCTTAATACGTCAAGCCATTCAAACGGGTGATTTGGATCAGCTAGCTCAGTATCACGAAAATTATTGGAAAGGTGAAGCTGGGGCTCAATATCACGAAGATTACGCCTTCGCTTTTGAAGAATCCTTTGTCGCAAATTTTGCATACATCATTGACCATATCAACCAAGTCGCGGAAACGGCAAATGGTTTTGATTCGCTTTTTGAAATTGGATGTGGCTCTGGCCAACTGCTTGATTATTTAGCAACTCACGTTAATGGTGTTGAGCAATTTATTGGAATTGACCTCAGTCCGACCACCGTTGAACGGTGCAATGACCGTTACGGCCGTTCTAATGTACAGTTCGTTGCAGCTGATGGAGATAAGTGGATTCGAGAGAACGGAAAATCAAACTCAATCTTCATGAGTCATCGCGGCGTATTAGAATATTTCCCCCAAGAAAGGCTCCTCTCATTTTTTAAATACATTCAGGAAACTTATTCACCCTGTTTACTCATCACAATCGAGCCTATCGGGACAGACCACAATCTAGAAACCACAACCGCTTCCCAGCCTTACAGTAATGAGTACTCATTTTCACACAACTATCCGCACCTCATTCGAGAAGCAGGCTTTGATGTCCTGCACACCCATCTCCAGCCAAGCACATCAGCCAATCATCTTCTAGCGGTTGTTTCTTCAAGCGGTCTACCGGAAATCAAATTAGAAAAATCAGTTAAAAACCCAAGGTAGCGAAAATAAAAAAGAGCTAGCGAATTGCTAGCTCTTTTCTTTTACATTATTTTGAGCGAGAAAATCGCGCCCCTATCTTTTTAAAGAAATGAATAATGGTGCTTCGAATCATCACAGGTCTTAAATCTTCCCATTGATCCTTTGGCTCATCACCCCCATCTTTCATCGGGCTAAATTTCTTGAGCACGTATTGATCCGTTAGGTTTTTAACAGGATCCGTGCTCTCCGGAACGGCCGTTGTCAACATGTGGGCTCGTTCATGAGGTGTATGTGCTGGGCGAATAATCAATCCTAACCAACGACCCCATTGCTCTAAACGGCCGTAGCTACGATTAATGTCAGATTCCACACGTTGATTGTACTGGGTTCCCACGACAGAAACGGAAACTGCCCCTGTTAAAATTACCAACCCTGTAATCAGTTGCCAAATAGGAACGCGGTCAAAGAACGATTCTTGCTCTAATGCTGCAGCACCAATATCTTCGTCTTCAGGGAGCAATGCATCAAAATCAGGCCCTTCGCCTTCATCAAAGGCTTCTTCACCCAATAGTTCATCACGATTTAACTCAGCAAGGTTATTATTAAAAGCAGCAAAAGCATCGCCACCACCGCCGTCTGTATTTTCAGGACGATCAATAACGGGGATAGCCGAAGTTGGTTCAAATTGAATCCACCCAAAATCTGGGAAATACACCTCGGTCCAAGTATGGGCGTCACTTGCTCTCACACGATAAAACGAACCTTCATCTTGATAAGCACCCCGTGCATATCCACTCACAATCCGAGCAGGAATCCCTTGGGAACGAAGCATAACCGCCATTGAAGAAGCATAGTAGTTGCAATATCCTTCTTGGCTAACGAACAGCGTGTAATGAACAGGATCAACATCGATCGGTGGCGCTGGGATTTGATCATTATATGAAATTGCTTCACGTAAATAATTCCGAACCGCTATCGCTTTATCAAAATTATTGTCATATGGGGCCATAATTTCATCAGCCAACGCCAATGTCTCCGGTGTAATAGAGTCTGGAAGCTGTAGATAAGTGTCTGACACCCATTCTGGATAATCTGATGATGCAGACCGTAAACTAAATGCATCCGCTACAGAAAAGCGAGACGTGACTTCATATTGATCACCTTGTTTCAGCACATATCGAGAACGCATTGAGGTCACCAGCGTGTCCCCTTCACCGTCTTCGCGCCCTTCTATAAAAATATCTCGATCAGCACCAATAATCTCGGGGGCCCCATAAATGAGGCTGGAATTGGGCTGATAGTTCACTATTGTTTGAGTGATGACCTGTCGCCCAACTGTAAAGGGCGTATTTAAAATGCCATCATCGGTAATATGAAGCTCTTCTGATCCGGGTGTGGTGTACCAACCCCCATCATTGTAACGATCATAAACAATCGTTTGCCAATAAACATAGGGTAGCTCCCGCTCAACAAATACGTCCATTACCGGTGTATCACCAACCGTACGTGGCCCACCGAGAACAAGTGAATCTTGA
>JANQSK010000335.1 GCA_028284105.1 Anaerolineae bacterium | reverse complement strand
CCACGCTCCAACTCATATGGCGAGAGAATCACAGAACAATTCATTCCCGAAACCCATTCCCTGTTGGAGGCGTCGTTGAAGATCCAGCGACCGGCGCTGCAGCCGCTGCCTTGGGAGGCTATTTGAGAGAGGCCAACTTACTGTCTGCCCCCAAAACCATATTGATTCGACAAGGCGAGGCGATGGGACGCCCCAGCCGCCTAACCGTCGAGATTCCTGAACAAGGGGGGATTGTGGTTCGCGGAACGGCCGTTTCTATCCAACGCGATTAAGCGTTCGGAAAACTTTTCCCAATAATTACAGCACTAAATCACACTCTAAAAATCTTGAATCGTCGACCCAATTAAGCTTGTTTCCAGAGAAAAACCTCTTAAAACAAACCTGATTGGGTCACATTTTTTATACATTGTGTAAAATATGTTTGACATGATGTATGTTTTGATTTACTATATGTACAGATTCGCTGACTTAGAGTAAAATTAATCAAACAAAATTGGGAAAATTATGACATTTCAAGAAAAAAATGTAACAGCTTCACTATCAGTCTTCAGTCTGATTCTCGTCTTTTTCATAGGTCGGCTTATTCAACTGACTCAAAACGGGAATTTTGATTCAAGACATATCTTCACACTTTGGGGAATTGTCATTGGGCTCGCTATCATCGGCACCATCTCCATGACCATCCTCACCCACATCGTTTCTGCCATTATTGAAGTCATTCAAACGGGCAACGAAGAACCTGAAATTGATGATTTCACTGACGAACGGGACGATTTAATTGATTTGCGCGGCACAAAGGTAACGTACGGCATCACGTCTTTTGGTAGTTTGATTGCGATGCTCACCTTCGTGATGGGACAACCACCGCTTATCATGTTCACCCTACTCGTATTGTCTGGGCTTATTGCTCAAATCATCGGTGACATCAATCGATTACGCTTGTATCGGAGGGGGTTCTAAGATGGGCAAGAGCAGCATTCAAAACAATATTCGCAAGTTACGCTTTCATCACGATGAAATGACTCAGAAAGAGCTCGCCAGTAAAGTGGGCGTCACTCGACAGACTATCGTAGCGATAGAAAAGGGGAAATACTCCCCGTCTCTCGAAGTGGCTTTTCGTATCGCGCTCGTCTTTGATTCACCCTTAGAAGAAGTCTTTTGGTATGAACCTAAAGATGATCCAGATTAGGCCACATCTAACGGCAGGACATCAACAAGAAAGTAAAACCAAATTATTTAGCACACAAAATCAACGAGACTTTTATTAAAGTCGGCTCTCATCAGTAACAGCAATCACTTTTAAACAACTTAAGTAGCAAGTAAGGCAGGGTGCCTTGTTTAACTTTTCCTGATTTTCTATCAGCGGAGAGGTCGGTTTTCCCTGCCTGCTTACAACTTGATGTGAGGAAATATGAATTCACCTATTCGATTAAATTTTGTACAGGCAAGCACTCTCAAATCTCTTTTTCGCAAAGATTGGTTCATCATCGGCGGATTGCTCTTTTTGAGCCTTGTCCCCACATTAGCAGGTGCAATGCGGGTCGCTGAAATGGCCAGTGGGGCTGAAATCACACCAGAAAACGCCCGGTTTTTTGAGGCTCCGCTGCCTATCTTGTCACACATTATCAGTGTGACCCTTTATTCGATTGTCGGGGCTTTCCAATTCGCTCCAAACTTCCGCAGAAAGCATATGCGCTGGCATCGGCAGATGGGCTGGGTATTAGCAGTCAGCGGCATTGTTTCTGCATGGTCGGGCATTTGGATGACCTTCTTTTATGCCAAGCCTGAAGGCGCTAGCTTTTTGCTCGATATGATCCGCCTCTTTTTTGGCCTGCTGATGCTCTTTTCCATTATCTGGGCTATGGTCACCATTCGCCGTCGCGATTTTAAGGCACATGAAGCGTGGATGATGCGTGGTTATGCCATTGGTATGGGAGCAGGCACTCAAGTTTTTACCCACTTGCCTTGGTTTATCTTTTTTGGCCCTGAGCCTCCAGGGGATTTACCAGGTGCAATCATGATGGCTGGCGGTTGGTTGATTAATTTGCTCTTTGTAGAGTGGATTATCTGGAAACGGCCGTTTCGCCCAGCCCGCCAACATTCAAACCCTTTAAAAAGCACTGCATAACTAACCCAAAAATGGAGCAACAATAAAATGGAACTTTCAATTCGTCGATTAAATATTCTCAGAGCAATGTATCTATTCATTGCAGTAGGCTTAGGGCTCACGATTTGGCCCGAAATATTATCCCCCGAAAATTCAATTGCTGACGTAGACACCGTTGTGTCAGCACTGCTAGGTGCATTAGGGCTGCTTTGCCTGCTAGGACTTCGCTATCCACAAAAAATGTTGCCGCTGCTGATCTTTGAATTCATATGGAAACTGATCTGGACTCTGGCTTTCGCGCTGCCAATGGCACTGGACATTGGGCTAGACACCTACGCCTCAGAAACGCTTTTTGCCTGTGCAATAGGTCTCATCTTAGTTCCCTTAGCCATACCTTGGGGATACGTTTTTAACAACTATTTGCAGCTCAAGGGAGAACCTTGGCGCACTGCTAAATTGGAATCAATCACATGAAAATCTTTGAAAAACTAAACCACTCCGAAATGAAAGCACTTTTATCTACGTTATGGATATTTATCTTCTTTAACATCCTTTTTAAAGATATCCACGAGCTTTTCAGACCAGGATTTCTGGATCAGATGCTCACAGGAACGGTGAATGGGAATGAAATTACCGATTCAATGATGCTACTTGCGGCCATTTTGATGCAGCTGCCCATTGGCATGATCGTTTTGTCACGCGTACTGGCGTATCCCATTAATCGCTGGCTAAACATGATATTGCCGTTTTTTACGGCCGTTATCATCATCGCCAACGAATCGAATCCTGACCCTGACAACATCTTTTTTGCCATCATTGAGATCGTCGCCCTCGCCGCAATTGCATGGCTCGCGTGGCGTTGGCCCAAACCAAAGGAGCAAGGCTTATGAAAGTCGTTCGGTATGACAAATATGGTCCGCCAGAGGTGCTTAAATTTGCGAATGCCCCAAAACCAACACCTCAGGACAACGAGCTGTTGATTAAAGTACACGCGACGTCTGTCACCGCTGCTGATATTCGCTTGAGAGGCTTCAA
>JANQSK010000328.1 GCA_028284105.1 Anaerolineae bacterium | reverse complement strand
AAAGGGTAACATGAGATGGACCGGTCCAGGTCTACCGCTTGACGCAATTTGAAACGCTTTTTGAATCTCTAGTCCCATCTGCTCAGGATCAGTCACCATCCACGATGCTTTGGAAACGGCCGTTGCCATTTCCACCTGCGCCATCTCTTGGAAAGCCCCTTGCCCTATCGCTGAAAGCGGTATATGCCCACTCATCACAACGATTGGCGATTCTGCCATTTGAGCCACAAAGCTGGCTGATAACCCATTGGCAAACCCTGGGCCGGCTGCAATAAGCGCAACACCGGGCTGTCCCGTCAATCGACCCCAAGCATCCGCCATATGCACAGCCGCCGACTCATGGCGCACGTGAATAAGTTGGATATCTGAATCAATGCTGGCATCAAAAATCGGCATCACCTGATTTCCAGACAACGTAAAAATATATTTTGTACCAAGTTTTTCGAGTGTTTGTATGAGAAAGTCTGGGCTGCGCATAATTTTTTGAATATTTTTTATACTTTGTAGTCCGTAGTGCGTAAATATACGAATTACGAATTACGAATCACGAACTACGCTTTACGATTTTCATTTTACAAATACAAAACGACCACATCTTCTTCCACCCCAACTTCATACCGCTCAAGCTCGGGTTTCTCAACCGTCACGTCATAGGTTTTGACGCGTTTTGGGTCTGGAACAAAGATCATTTCACCTGTGGTAATGTCAAACTCCCAAAAGTGCCAGGGACAGCGAAGAATACGGCCGTCTAGCGCATAATTATACTCACCAGGGTTTTCTGTTGGCAGCATCGTTCCACCAACTGTGCCACGACACAACTCTGCCCCTTGATGAGGGCAAATATTGCGAACGGCATAAAAATCGCCGTGTACATTAAATATGCCAATGGAACGTTTGCCAATATCAACAATTTTGCGTTCACCAACGGGAAGTTCCTGAAGTGAACAAATTTCATGTCGTGCTTTTCTTCGGCTCATAAGATCTCCATTAGCCTCATTCTATTCAAAGGGTTCAAGCTCTAATAAGAATTTGGCTTCGACAGGCTCAGCCAACAAATGACAGCAATTACCTAAAGTCCGTACAGCTCTCGCGCATTTTCATAGGCGATTGGCTTGCGCATATGTTCAGGCAAATGTCGCATCACATAGTTTGGATCATCAAAATCCCAGTGCGGATAGTCGGTAGCAAAAAGCATCATCTTTTCAGCTGACATCATCTCCAATGTTTGATGAAGATATTCTTTACTTGGTGCTTCTAGGGGTTGTGAACCAACACGTATATGGTCTTTGATATAGTCGCTGGGCAGTTTTGTAACCCATGGCACCTCTTGCCGAAATGAATGCCACTCTCTATCCAAACGCCACATCAAACCGGGTAGCCAAGTCCAGCCATATTCAAGTAAAGCCACTTTCAGGTTTGGGAATTTGGCAAAAACGCCCTCACACACCAAGCTAATTGTGTTTTGAATACCAATAGAAATGACACCTGTTTGAAGCTCAATGTAATGGGTCGGTGCACCAACGGCTAGCTGAGAGCCGTTGTTCCCAGCGGATTCTGCTCCAACATGGAAACCAACGGGCAAGTTATATTTTGCGGCCGCTTCATAAATAGGCCAGTAATGACGTTTCCCTGCGAGCACATCCATCATGGCTATCCCCACTTGTACAACGTTCGGATCATCTCCCCACCGCTCAATTTCGGCTGCTGCTTGAATCGGGTCCTGTGGTGTTACCCAAATCGAGTGTTTAAAACGGGAATCATATTGAATCCAATGCTCATTCGTCCAATCATTGTAGGCTCGCGTGATTCCAGCCGCCAAATCAGGATCAGGCATTCCAGAAATCGTTGTTAAATCGTTGCCCATCAAAATCGCATAAGTGATGTCATATCGATCGAGCAAATCTTCTTTAACGCGTTGAGGAATTGAAGCGTGGTTAGTGCCATCTGAATCCATGGTATCCACGCGAGCTGTGCTGGTTGGGTTGAAATAAGCGCGGCGCGGCATTTGAAAAGCGTTCCGCGCCTCTGAGCGTGCATTCGTTGCCAATTCTATGCGTCTCTTTAATCCTGGTTCGATGTAATCCATCAAGGTATCAAAGTTTGGCAAGATGTGATGCACGTCGCAGTCTATTAGATTGTATTGTTTACTGTGGTTCTCTTTCTTTTCTTTTTGGGGTGAATTTGCAATCATGGTGCCTCTTTCTCCCTTTTTGGTAATTATCATCGAGGTTAAACATCATGACAAGATCGGGAACTATTCTTGAAATAACTCGTAATGCAATTAAGTGTCCAGAAAAGGCAATTTTGAAATAAATATAAAAGGCAAGTTTCTGGTCACTGAGATTGAGGATGAAATTTTAAGGATCCAAACTGACTTTGGTGATTTGATTTTCGTACTTGCAGGAAAGCAGTAAAAAACGGCCGTTTCAGAAACGGCCGTTTTTACTTTTCCATCTTATTTGTGATACAAAGTCATTTAATGACTATTCCAACTTTGAATATGTAACAGGACCAAACAAGTTATTCACTTCATCCGACTCCTGCTCAGCTCCGTAGGATGTTGAAAGATCAATTGAATCAACAAATCCATAAACTGATGCAGTTGAAGGGAAGCTATCACTACTAAATCCATCATTGTAAAATTCATCCCCGATAGTCAATGTTAAGGATTCACCAGGCAACAAGTCCTGAGTCACACCCCATACTGCCCCTGCTGGTGCAATGTCTTGCCACGCCACATTCAAGGACGGTGTTACAGATGGGTTAAAGTAAACATCAACCCAATAATCATTTCTTGATGGCGCGTTTCCTTGGTTTTCTATAACGACAGTCACCTCATCTCCGTTGGCAACAATTGAAGTAATCACCAGATCGGGTAAATAAATAAAGTTATTCAACATAACAGGAAGATAGGTATACGTGATATCTGGCGGTTCGATAATTAGATTTGCAGTAGCAGGGTCTGCCACTTTCAAACCACTCTGGAATAAATCACTCGTCGTATTCGGGAATGTACCAGGGGTAGCACTGAACGGAACGCGCACATCAACATCAAATGTACAGGTGCCTCCCATTGAGAGTAATTCGCCTCCAGTAAAGGTGAGAAATGATGTTCCCGTAATCGACGATCCTTCACCACATGGTATAGCAGGCCAATTCGTAGCAACTAAGCCAGTTACGACGCTATCTAGATCATCAGAGAAACTGATACTTTCTGCTATATCTGCTCCGGGATTAGTGATATTAAAGGTAATCGTTGCAGATCCGCCTGGGGTTGTTGGTCCATCAAAACTATGCGTAAAAGTCAACAGCTGAATGACTTCTAAATCATCAGAAGCTGCATCCCCAGTCACATCAAAGCCAGCAATAGTGCCTGTCAAGTCACTTGTGGTATTGGGGTAAATTCCGGCAGCTGCCCCACCGGGTACAGAAAGACTCACCTGAATAGTACATGAGCCGCCGGCCGTTAAGCTTGCTCCTGTTACGGTAATCAACCCAGTTCCAACACCTGTGACTGTGCCACCACAGCTATTGCTAAGCGTGCTGTCGAATTGGAGGCCAGATAGAGCAGCATCAAGGTCGTTGGTAAAATCTATTGATGAAGCAGCTCTTGAATCATCCAAATTAGTGAGCACAAATTCCATAGTTACCGAATCACCAGGAGCAACAGGATCATCTGTAAAGGTTTGCGATAAAGACAATAAATTGCTATCCACAATTAAAGTATCCGTCGCAGGATCGATTACAACGACTCCACCCTGAGTAGCCGTCAGATTACTCGTTAAATTAAGATAAGTACCGTCTACTGAACTAACAGGTACCAGAAGCTCTACTTCAATAGAACATGATTCACCTACCAACAAACTACCACCAACATAAATTAAAAAGTTAGTACCGCTTAACGAACCACCACATGTATCAACAGATGCCGGCCCAGTAGCTGCCAAACCGGTCAATACGCCACTTAAATTATCAGTGAAAAACATACCTGTCGCGTCATCTGTTGGATGAATATTTTCGAATGAAAATCGTAATGTGACGGTTTCACCAGGGATGACTGGATCATCCACAAATTCTTTAGTAAACACAATTCCGGTTACATTCAGGTTATCCGTCGCCGCATTAGAAATAGTGCTGAGACTTTCAACAGTTGCGCTAACAGAGCTAGTCGTGTTGGTATAGTTCCCAGGGGCTGTTCCACCTGGCACATTGACGACCACACTAAATGTGCAGCTTTCTCCTGGCGATAAAGTCCCATCAGTTAATGTCAGGAACGTATCTCCAACAGAACCTGTTAAAGATGAGCCAGCACCACATGGTGGGTCTGGTGTTGGGGGCAA
Organism: Anaerolineae bacterium; assembly: GCA_028284105.1. Lineage (GTDB taxonomy): Bacteria > Chloroflexota > Anaerolineae > Promineifilales > Promineifilaceae > QQUD01. The sequence goes on along the minus strand of JANQSK010000328.1, from coordinate 4,273 downwards.
AGTAGCGGTTAAACCAGCTAAAACTGAGGCCAAGTCGTCTGTAAAGCTTATATCAGTTGCATTTCCATTAGCATCATCCGGATACGTTAAGGTGAATTCTAATGTTGCAGTTCCCCCTGGCGGCACAGGATCATCAACGAATTCTTTGGTCAATGTTGGGGCAGAAACGATTCGAAGCGTATCGCTTGCAGCATGACCCTGACGAGTAGCTCCATCAACAGTTGCAGTAATGTTCTGAGTTGTATTGGAGTATGTACCAGGAGGCATATCACTTGGTATGGTTACTTGAACATCAAAAGTACAAGAATCACCAGCCACTCCAGCTTGGGTGAGCGATCCGTCATTAAGCCGAATACCTTGCCTTTCTGTATCAGGAAATACATTTGTGATAGTTGAGCCGCCACCACATGGGTCAGTTGGTACAACTAAGCCAGAAATTGGAAATGGTAGAAATCCAGTATTTGGACCCCCATCTGTCAGCTCATCTGTAAAGGTAATATCTGTTGCGCCAGATGTAAGGCTTGTGTTCGTTACCGTAAAGCGAATAATGACATCATCTCCGGGATTGAGAACAGGATCAGGTGCGAGAGAACCTGCTTCAAGAAATTCCTTGGTTAAAATAGGAATGGGTTCTACAAAGAGGGTTTCAGTAGCCATGTTACCAACCACAGGGGAACTATTAATGTTCCCTGTAATCGTACTCGTCGTGTTTTCATAAGCACCAATTGCAGCACCTAATGGAATTGACAGGCTAACTTGAATAGTACAATCAACACCAGCGCCAACTGTCCCCCCACTCAGCCCAATAGTCGTACCACCTACACCAGAAATTGAACCGCCACAATCATTCGAAAGTAGGCTATCAAACGTTATTCCAGCCAAAGCTGGGACTAAAGCAGAAAGATCATCTGTAAACGAAACCCCAGTTGCAGAGTAGCTCCGATTAAAGTTTTGAATATCAAATTGAAGAGTTACATTATTTCCAGGGGGAATCGGATCATTTGTAAACGATTTTATAAGATGCAATTCAGTACTAGAAGCTTCTAACGAAGCAGCTGCTTTACCACTACTGGTAAAGTCAGCCAGTAAATCACTAGAGACACTTTCAAACAAACCGGCACCTGTCGCAATCACATCCACCGTAACTGTACAAGTCGCTCCAGCTGACAACACTTCAAATCCAGGGAAAAGAACGCTACCGTTTGCATCCAATGAAATGAGAGAAGTACCGGGAGTAGCTGTTAAAGTTGTATCAGGTGCAGATGCACTTATGCAATCTGTCGATGCATTATTTGGGCCGGCAACAACGATTCCTTCAGGTAATGAGTCAGAAAAGTCTAAGCTTCCGACGGATGATGCATTCAATGTGTTGTCAATTGAATAAGATAATGTACTACGGTCTCCCATTGAAATCGATGAAGGGGAAAAACTTTTACTAAACCCAGGTAAGGTTGTGACAACTGTTAAATCTGCATTTGCTGAATCCCCACCACTAGGTGCTTCACTAGAAAACAATACACCTGTTGTATTTGAATGAACCCCAGGTGTTGATGATGTAATATTCACCATGATCTGGCAAATTGCCGAGCCTTCAACCCGCCCATCAGTCAATGAAATAGTGCCACTACCAGCAGTGGCCGTTACCACACCATCACATTCATTAAAAATGTTTGGAGATCCACTAACCGTCATACCAACAGGCATATTATCGGTAAATGCAAGGTCAGTAACAGGGGATGGGCTACTATTAACTATTTGAAATATTAAGGTAGATACACTACCAGGGCCAATTGTTGAGGGTAAGAAATTTTTATCAAATGAAGGACCAACAAAACCTAATATTGAAGCTTCATTTTTTGAAATAGGATTGGTTTCTAATGCTGTTGCGGATGGCAATGTGAGCAAAAAAAGCAAAACACATACTGCAAAACTTAAGGGAAGCATCCTCTCCCACACGCGTTTTGGCGAAAAATAAAACATAATAAGCACCTTATCGCTCTATACTTTTCTAACTTCTTGAATAAAAAAGTGGGGGACTACGTGGCAAATTGATTTAAAATATTCGCTCAATTTGCCACACAGATTGATGAAACTTAATTATTCGCTAGCGTCTTCAACCATATCAAGAACTACACTTTCTAATATGGCTAACCGTTCCTCAAGTTCCGCATTCTTGGCTTCTAACTCTTCAATGAATAATTGCTGTTCGTCTAATTCAGTTTGCAAGCTCTCAATTACCGCTTCTTTTTGCATTAGCGATTTATTCAATTCTTGAACTGCAGCAACAGCAACACCGGCTAAATCGCGAGGGGAAATATGCTTATTATCAGCACCTACATTAAAAATAGCAGCAAAGTCTTCAGCGGTTGGCCCAACATGTTGAATAGAATCGTGCTCATTGGTGTAATTGTAAAAATAGATGGGTAGCGACATCACTTGACCCAAAATAGATTCATCTGTTTCAATAAAATTCTCTTTAATGTCTCTACTTGAAGCGTCACTCAAGGTCCCGCTAATGGTCAAATTGCCAGCACTGTCTAGAACAAAAACATTGCCATTTGATGAGTTTGCAAATTGAACCTTTTGGTCTGGTGTAATTAAGAATTCATAGACCCCTGAACCAGCCATTGTGATGCCAAAACTATCAACACCTGCTGTATCAAAGGTTCCAACTTTCCATTGTGTGGAGGAGTCTGAATTTGTGTAATTGATATGAGATGTGCCGTTATTTTCAAGCTCAACTAGTGTTCTGTTCGCAACAGTGCCATTGTTTTCATCAACGTACATTTGAGCTGTACCATCTGCTCTTAAAATATGCATTGGCGCACTAGGCGATGTTGTACCCAATCCAATATCACCGCTCCCTTCAATAACCAAACTGTTTTGAGGGGCGCTTGGGAAAATTCTAAATGACAATTTTGAGCCGTTTGTGGTATCACGAATGAAAAAACCAGCCTCATTCCCTGCCACATCCCAGGTCTGTGTTGAAAAACCGCTGGTCCCATCTTGTTCTAATCGGACGGTTGGGGTATTCCCTGATTTAATATGAATATCTGTGAGGGGAGTTGATGTACCAAAGCCGACACGGCCACCATCTTCAACATATAGTGAATGGGAAGGTGCATTGGCTTCGATTGTAAAAGGCGTTCTGCCACTTGTAATATCGTCAATTGAAAATTTATTCAAGCCACCGTTTGAACTGTCGTTAAATGTGATTTGCCAATCAGTTGTCGGAAAACTAGCTGAATTACTTGTATCAAATGCACGGATTCGGAGATTGTTTTCTTTCAACCTGAGTGTGTCAAATCCAAAACTTTCACCATTGGCACAATCTAAACCCGCACAAATGCTCCCTTGCACAATCATGTCGTCAAAGGTGACTTGGTCGTTTGGAGTTATCAAGCCATTTCCTGGATCTGATTGTTGAGCAACATCACTAGATTCTTCTAATGCAGACGATATAAATTTACCATCAACTATTGATAAACTTCCAGAAATATACAATTGCGATTCAGAAGGAATGAGGCCTTCAGCCACAAAAGATGCAACCAATTCATCACGCACAGCATGATTTGAAGCAGTCAACTCAGCCTTTATTTCTGGTGCTAAATAGGGTGTCAACTGAATCTCATATGTATAAGAACCTGATTCAAGCTCAACACCAAATTCATCCAATGTCTCAAAATAGGGAAAAACCCCCGCTGGGAATTCTTTCTCTAAAATAAAATCATTTGGTCCAGAAACGACCAACTTGGCTGATTCATAAGGTATTCGAGTTCGCCATTCAACTATTGTATTGCTACTTCTGATCGATGCTCGGCTTGTATCAATTTGTTGTCCTGCGACTGTTGCTGGGGTAAGGAAAAGGAGTAAAAAGAAAGAAAGAGTAATCAAGATCGTTGATTTCCGGGTCATGACGGTGCCTCCAAATGAGAAATTTCAGGTTTAGTTTTAAGTATTCGCTTTGATTTTTCTGAAACCTAGGAAACCGAAATTAAAAAAAGCTTGCATCCTTTTTTGCCGGTTTTCCTAGCTACGAAACTGGAATGTTATTTGGAGAAGATTCTATTGAGGCGGCTATAAAAAAAGTATAGGACATCATATACAGGACTGGAATACTGCAACCAATTTGATTGATTATTTTTTCTAGGAAATACTCAAAAGAGGAAAGAGATTTATATTAGATAAAGTTGAATTCAAACAGAATTAGCAGACTTTACTCTCCACTATTCTTAGAGGTTTTTTTTATTGGGAACCCAGATTTTCGCTTCAC
>JANQSK010000312.1 GCA_028284105.1 Anaerolineae bacterium | reverse complement strand
TGCTTCTTGATGCGCTTCTTCATACTCTGGCGTGCCGCGAAGTGAACCGAGTGCAGTTAAGCAAGCTGCATCAAAATCTTCATTGACCCAGCCAGTGTTCCCAGCGTTACCCCAGCCACCAAGGCCTTCGTCATCTGGACCCGTGGTGTTTGTTGAGAGGTACAAGTTACAGCTTGGTTGTGGACCCGTAATCCAAGCAAATTCACCAAGGTCGAAGCGACGACCAAACAGTGGGCCATCAGGGCCATCTGCAAACCATTCAGAGGCAGGCAGGTAGTAAAGCTCAACATCAATACCACATTCAAGCATATTTTCTTTGAATATTTGGGTCATTTGCTGACGCATTTCATTGCCTGCAGTAGTGCCTAGCGTAACCTTGAATGGTTCGCCAATAAATTCACCATTTGGACCACCTGGGTATTCCAAGATGCCATCACCGTCTGAATCAGCATAACCTGCCTCAGTGAGCAATGCCATTGCGCCTTCTACATCATATGGCAGTTCGGTGATGCCATCAGATGGATATAAAGGATGAACTGTTGGAATATAGGTGTGAATGACTTCCGAGCGACCATATAGGATATTATCAACCATTGATTGACGGTCTGTACACATGGTCATCGCTTGACGAACGCGGACGTCTTCAAACCAGTCTGGACGACCAATATCATCCCCAAAGTCACCATAGCTGTTAATACCAAAGTCGATATGTTCAAAGACAGTACCTGTTTGGAAGTAAGGGACTAGCAGTCCGTTGTTTTCTGCTTCAATCAAGAATGGTGATTGGGTGGCATCGAGACCATCTTGTGTACCAATGTCACAAGATCCTGAAATAAGCTGTGCAACCAACTGATTTGTATCTTGGATAAATCTGTATGTCACAGAATCGAGAAGTGGGAACCCTTCTTCTGCACGATAGTAATGTGGATTTGGTGATAGGACAATGCTGTCACCAGCGTTCCAAGCATCAATTTGGAATGGCCCGTCACCAATTGGTAAGCGGCTTGATTCTTCTGCTTCAAGTAGTTCAGCAGCACTAAATCCTGACCATGCATGTTCTGGAAGAGGTTGCCAAATATTGGTGAAATAGGTGGGGTCCATAAATCCTGGCAAACCGGTCCATTCAAGGGTTAAGTCACCTGTCGCTTCATAACTTTGTGTACGATCAAAGACGAATTTACCTGCTGGTGTATCGGGATCGCCATTGAGGTTAAAGCTATAGACAGAGTCAGTAGCAAGTACAGGGTTGCCATCTGACCAGAAGCGTTCTTTCAAAGTGAAGTTGGCAACGAGTTGTTCCATCATCACAGGTGAACCATCAAAGATGACATTTTCACCATCGGCATTAGTGACTTCAACACCCTCTTCTAAGATAGTGACATTACCAGCTGAATCAACAACAGCATCTCCTGCGTTGACTTCAACAGACCCTAAAACGGCATCCCCATCACTTAAGCTTGGCAATTTTTCAACACCGCGTGCTTGCCAATCATAAGAGAAGGAGGTGATATCAGTTTCGAATAAGGCCACTTGAACGGCCGTTGCTGCAAGCATAGCAGGCCCATAAATGTAGAGACTAGCAGGTTCTTGCGCCATACAAATAATAAGGTCTTTAGGTTGTTCTGGCTCAGGCTCTGGTTCTGGCGTAACTTCAATAACTTCAGTCACAACCACAGTTACCTCTTGGCTTTCGCCTTCGACTTCGATTGTTTCTGTGACGACACGGGTCACTTCCACCTCTTCTACAATTGTTTCAGTGGGGGCGGCGCAAGCCGCAATTACAATTGCGAGAACGAGAAGTGCCACAGGCAAAGCCCAATGGCGTTTTTGGAAAAATTTCATGGGTGAATCCTCCATTAAGTAATAATGTTGACATAATGATTTGATACGGCCGTTTTGAACATCAAACCCAACAGGCATGCAAAACAAACCGGTCACTTGTCCGGACAAGTGTGAAAGTGAATTGGCCAATGCGAAAGCGCAATGAGTGTGCGCGATGGGAGGATTATAGAAAAGTTTCTTTAAAGTGTCAATTAGGTGTCAAAAAAGTGGTAAAAAAGTATTAAATAGGTGAATAAGCAGGGTGTGGGCGACAATTACCCCGCGACATATAATTCAAATATGTCTCAAATTGTTTTGTATCAGCGGCAACTTTCATGGCCTACGGATTGGAATAAGGTTTTTGGACGAGAAGCCCCCTTTGTGGTTGAAATTGGGTTTGGCGGAGGTCATTTCTTAGTCGATTTGGCGCAAAAGCGCTCAGACTATAATTTCCTTGGCGTTGAAATTTCAATTCCTTCCATTCAACGGGGGGAGCGAAAAATCAAGAATCTTGGTCTGACCAACTGCAAAGTGCTCCAAACGGATGCGGTTTTTTTGCTGCAAACATTATGTCAACAAAAATCAATTCAAGAAGTTTATATTAATTTCCCTGATCCCTGGCGAAAGGCAGCTCATCACAATCGCCGTCTCATTAATCCCAACTTTTTAGCGCTTTTAGCTACGCGGATGGTAGAAAACGGCCGTTTGGATATCGCCACGGATCATGCTGATTATCAAGACGTTATCACTGAGACCTTAGAAAACACACCCTACTTTTTCAATCGTCAAACCAAAACATTTGTAAACGAAGACAATGAGCGTCTTCAAACCAAATATGAACTTAAAGCGATTGAAGAAGGGCGAACCTGTAATTATTACAAATGGCAACGAAATGATTTCATGCCAGATAAACCATTTTTACCTCCACAGGAGTTTGAAATGCCCCATGTTGTTGTAAAAACCCCATTGACACTCGATGAAATTCAATCTGCCTATCAACCTTTACGGGCTGATTTGAATGGTGTACACGTCAAATTGGGTGAGATGTTTAAATCCAATGATAGCAATAAGCTCTTTGTTGAAGCCTATGTGAGTGAACGGCCGTTAGCCCAAAGAGTAGGTATTTTGATCCGAGAAAGAGATGATGGAGATTTCATCATTCTCCTGCATGAGGTTGGATTTCCACGCTCAACCTTTGGTCTTCATTTAGCCATTGCCAAGATTGCAAATTGGATATTGGGTTTAAATTCAGAAGGATTACTCAAAAAGAGTAACTTACAAATGTCAGTCACTGAACTCAGCCCCCAAGAAGCTTAGTATTCATCGTGATTCACAAAGGAATAGCAAGCAAAATCGAAAGTGTCTTATCAAAATTGGAGTAAATCATGAATCAGAATGGTCATTTGCCACACTGGGATATGGACGTTATTTTTCCTGGGATAGAGAGTGAATCGTTTAAAAACGCCTATATTCAAATTGAGGCGGGAGCGAAGGAGTTAAAAAACCTTTTTGATCAATGGCAAATTGACAAAACAGATGATGGTCAAATAAATGATGACCGCATTGAGCAATATGAAACCATCACTCAAAATTTGAATCAACTATTGAACAAAGTTAAAACATTAGCCACCTATCTCAGTTGTACGTTATCCACAGATTCCAGAAATGATCAGGCGCAAGGGAAACTTAGCGAGCTACGAATGGTTTTAGCAACAGTATCGTTGTTGGGGACCCGTTTTACAGCTTGGCTAGGGTCGCTCGATGTAGATAGCTTGCTTGAGAAGTCAAAAATTGCTGAAACGCATAGCCATATGATCCGGCGTGCCCAAATTAATGCTGATCACCTCATGTCCCCTACTGAAGAAGCCTTGGCTGCTGAACTCAAGCTCTCTGGTGGTAGCAGTTGGGTCAAACTGTTCCAAACGTATAGCTCACAGGTGATGGTTGATATTGAGCTAGATGGTGAACAACAAACTCTGCCATTTACGGCCGTTCAAACCTATGCGCACCATGAAGATAGAGCGATAAGGCAACGCGCCTATGAAGGGGAGATGGCGGCCTTGAAAAAAGCGGCCGTACCTTTAGCTGCTGCACTTAATGCAGTGAAAGGTGAGCAAATTACACTCGCCAAAAAACGAGGTTGGGCATCTCCGCTCGATCAAGCCTTGTACAAAAATTCTATCGATCGAGACACCTTTGAAGCGATGCACCAAGCAACTCGTCATGCTTTTCCTGATTTTCGTCGTTACCTCAAAGCAAGGGCAAAATTGCTAGGATTGCCCGTTTTACGTTGGTACGATCGTATGGCGCCCCTTGGTAAAGGGGAAATTAGCTGGGCTTATGAAGACGCGACCCAATTTATTCTTGACAATTTTGGCACCTATTCAGAAAAAATGGTTGAAATGGCACGTCAATCCTTTGATGACAATTGGATTGATGCTGAGCCTCGGAGCGGGAAGCGAGGGGGAGCATTTTGTGCGTCAATTGGTGAGGGTAAATCTCGAATCATGATGAACTTTCAGCCCAGTTTTGCCAGTGTAGGAACAATGGCTCACGAACTCGGGCATGCCTTTCACAATGTCAATTTAGCTCAGCGCCCTGCCTTGCTGCAAGAAACCCCAATGACCTTGGCTGAGACAGCCAGCACATTTTGTCAAAAGATTGTTGAAAATGCTGCATTAAAAACGGCGGGGCCGCAAGATCAGCTAATCATACTTGATGGAATTCTTGAATATGCCACCCGTGTTGTGATTAGCGCTACGAGCAACTTTATTTTTGAAGATAATTTATTTAAAAAGCGGGCTATTCGTGACCTTTCAGTGGAGGAGCTTTGTGAAATTGACAAAGCCGCTCAAAAAGAAGGGTTTGGCGATGCAATTGATGAAGATTATCTGTATCCATACCGCTGGGCATACGTGCCGCATTACTATGTTTCACATTACTACAACTTCCCCTATACATTTGGCTTGCTTTTTGGATTAGGCTTATATGCACAATATCAACAAGATCCTAATCACTTTGTAACAGGGTATGATGAGCTTTTATCCATGACAGGCATGGCTGAAGCAGCCCCATTGGCTAAGCGATTTGGGATTGATATTCAAGACGCCACGTTTTGGGAAAACAGCCTCGATACTTTAAGAGCCGATATTGTGCGGTTTGAAGCGTTAGTCGATGAGATGAAAGCGTAAGCTGAATGAATTCTATTGGTTCTCTCCATGACCAAATGCGGCAGTGTCAGCTTTGTTTAGATGCAGGGTATGACATTGTGCCTGGTGCGGTGGTTCGAGGCTCGTCATCTGCAAATGTGCTTTTGATTGGCCAAGCTCCTGGTGTGAC
>JANQSK010000304.1 GCA_028284105.1 Anaerolineae bacterium | reverse complement strand
CGCAAATTGGGATGTATTTGGCACATCGGTATGTGCGAAGCCCCCGCCCTGATGAGGTCATTGATGAGGCGTTAGGACGCGTTGCGAAAAACGGCCGTTTGTATCATTACGTCCTCCCTGTTGCCCACGTTCTGCTTTCCTCTTCTGGCATCATTATCTTTGTTGCAAAATACCAGACGGGTAACATCTCGGTAGAGGAAGATAAGTGGAAACAATCAGGACTTGGCTTACGACGGTTCTTTGGACAAGAAAATTTAGGTAATCCAACAAGAGAAGCTGAAAATCAACTCCAAGTTTTGGCAGATTTTATTCGGAAAAATGCCCCTGAGGTCGAAGAAGTCCCCATTGCAACATTGATCGTTTTCACACATATCGGGCAAAAAGAGTTGGAGTTAACGAATACTCGCATCCCTGCGATGCATCATTCCAAAGTTAAAAGCTACCTTCGCCGAAAACGCCGTAATCAGCCTATAGCTCCAGAGGTGTATAATGCACTTCGACAAGCGTTTGATGAGAAAGCAGCGCACATTTTAGAGTGAAATAATGAGTCAGAACAAGTTGAATCATAGAAAGGCGAAAGAAATCAGCGCAGATATTTACTGGATTAATGGTGGTGGAAGTAACCTTTATTTAGCGGTTGAAGAAACAGGATTGACCCTTATTGATACGGGTGTTGCCAACCGAGCTCAACTTGTTTTTGAAATTATGGCTCAATTGGGGCATCAGCCTAACGATTTAAATAATATTGTGATCACGCATGCGGATCCTGATCACGTCGGTAGCCTAGCAGCGATTCAAAAGCAATCTGGGGCAAAGGTGTATTCTGGAAAAGAAACGGCCGTTTTTCTCAAGCAGGGAATTATGCCAAAACATTTACCGGGTCCTGTTCAATGGATTGCTGAACGAATGGTTTCGATAGATATCGTTGATATGGCAGCCGTGACGACAGTAGATGACGGTGAAACATTGCCAATCCTTGGGGGCTTAGAAGCGATAGCAACGCCAGGACATACCGAAGACCATTATTCTTTTTTTAGCCCAATGACAGGTATTGTTTTTTGTGGGGATGTCATTCATACACGTAATAACCGAATAAAGCTGACAAGTAATTTTGTTTCCCAAAACCCGAGGCAAATTATCCAATCGGCACGGAAATTGTTAAATTTATCCCCTGCTGTTTTTGCAAGTGGGCATGGGCCCCCCTCGACAACCCATACATCTGAAGATTTAATGATGCTGTATGGAAAATTTCATAAAAAGGAAGCTCGGTTATGAATATACCTAAGCGGTCGGTCCTAGATGCTGAATTAGAGGATTTAAACGCGAATATAATCAAAATGCATAGCCTTGTAGATGTTGCAATTGAAAAAGCAATGCTTTCTCTGGCAAAACGTGATTTATCTTTGGCTGAACAGGTGATTTTAGGGGACGGTGAAATAAACGCCACCCGATATCTTATTGAAGAATCAAGCCTAAGAATTTTGGCGACACAAAATCCGATGGCGATTGATTTACGGCGCGTTGTGGCCAGCATTCATTTGGCCGTGGAATTAGAGCGGATTGGTGATCATGCTTCTGGTATCAGTCGAATCGTGAAACGAATGGCAACGGAAGATGAAATTATTTCTCTTTACAAATTACCCAAAATGGCGAATCGTGCTCGTAAAATGTTGCGAGAAGGATTAGATGCATTTATTAATCAAGATGTTGAGCTTGCTCAAAAAATGGTTAAGCGTGATGAGAAAATGGATCGTCAATATCAGAGCTTTTTCCGTGAGACGCTCATGACCATGCAAGATGATGCCTATATTCGTCGAGCAACCTTTTTGCTATGGGTAAGCCATAACTTGGAACGCATCGGCGATCGGGCAACTAATATTGCGGAACGTGTTGTTTTCATGGTGACAGGTCAGTTTGTTGAATCCTATGATGATTTAGACGGCAGCCTGTATATCACCTCTGAATCAGATGAGGACGCATAGTATTTTGACAATCATTTTTTGATGGAACAGGAATCCCGTCAAACTTAAAATTAAAATGATATCTTTTATAGAAAGACGCAGGTTGTGCCGGAAAGTTTCATTGAAAAGTTCTAAACAATTTGTGTCTTTTCGTTTTTTATTCTTAATTTGGGTTGGATTGTTCAGCGTGCTTTTGGCTGGTTGTGCTGACGGGCTTCCTGCATGTGAAGATGAAATCGGGTGTGTCACCATTCGGCCGAATGAACCTATCCAATTGGCCTATTTTCTGCCTTTAACGGGTCCCGCAGCTGAGCTGGGTGAATCCATCTCACGCGGCATAGAAATGGGGAGAGAGCAGATTGACAATACTATTTTAGGGCATACGCTAAATATCCAAGCCTTTGATAGTGGCTGTAGTATTGCAACTAGTCAGCGTGTGGCAGAACGACTAGTGCAGGAGCAAGACGTCGTTGCCATTATTGGTCCTGCTTGTTCTGATGTTGCAGATGAGGTTGTGCCAGCTGTGCATGCAACTGGGGGTGTTATGGTCTCTCCGGCAACAACGGCCGTTTCTTTGGACAACTTCAATGACACAGCAACCAGCTTTTTTCGTGTGATTCCTTCTCATGCTGAACAGGCCCAAGTGGCTGCTGAGTTTGCCTCCGACTTCTTGAATGCACAAACGGCCGTTATTCTTTACGAACAGACTCCACAATCTGTCGAGCAGAGAGATCAATTTGTTGACACGTTTCAACAATCAGGGGGCGCAATCGTTGAGCAGGGCGATATTCGTTTAGAAGAAGATGAGCTTATCCAATTGTTGAATGAGCTGATAGATTTAGAACCAGACTTAATCTTTTTGCCTTTACAGGCCTCAGAAGCCAATTACATACTCAACAAGCTGGTCGAAATCAACACCCCACAATCCATCGTCAAAATTGGGACGAGTGCCTTATATAATGCTGAATTCCCTGTGCTGACGGGAAGCGCAGCAGAAAGTTTGTATGTGACTGGATTTGTTGGCAATGGTGTCTCTTATAATATTTGGCTTGAGCAATGGCGCGCTTTTTATGATCTACCTCCCGAAACGGCTTATCCTGTTTACGCCTCGGATGCTGTGTTACTTATTGCCCAAGCGATAGAAAGCGTCGCTATTTCAGACGGGCAGGGTAGCTTGTTGATTGGCCGGCAAGCACTTCGAGATGCTTTAGCCGAAAACACGCCATTTAGTGGGGTGACTGGCATCTTATCTTGTTCCTCTTTGGGTGAATGCCGTGACTTAGAATCTATTGGCATCTATCAAATCAATGATGACCAAATTGACGCTACTGTTTGGCCTCCGCTTCTAATTTCCCGATAAAAGCACAAAGCAAAACTAAAATTAACAAAATAAGCTTAACTCATCATGCAAAGATATTTGATTTTGGGCGTTTGTTTTGGTTGCAATGAGAGAGGTTAGACGGATCTAAGATGCATTGATTTTACACGGAAATCAGATTGACAACGGCCGTTTCTCTGATAATATTCATTATATGAAACATTATTCCACATAATGAATATTCGGAGAGGTATCAATGATTTCCCCCTATTTGGTAAACCACGACCAAACCCAAGCTTTGGCCAATACGGCCGTTGATCTTGCAGAATCGCTATTAACTCGTTCAAAACAAGAACAAAATCACCAAGAACATACACAAGCCCAAAAAATTGCCCGCATGATGGAAGACCCTTTAGGAAAAGAGTTGACCATTGCGCTAGTTGATCAAGCTTTTCGAAGCCATCAACATCAGCGAATTGCCGAGCAGTTGACTTATTTGCTTGAAAAATATGGCTCTCCTGCCTACATGGCGTGGTGGGAACGTTCAGCATTAACCCTTGGTGGAGTGATGGCTCAATATCTACCCGCGATGGTTGTGCCTCCAATCGTGGCGCGATTGCGTCAAGAAACATCTAATGTGATTTTGCCGGGGGAAGAAGGGGATTTAAGCCAATACCTAAAAGAGCGGCGCGAAAGTGGTGTTCGTCTCAATTTAAATCAATTGGGTGAAGCGATCTTAGGGGAAGCCGAAGCAGAACGGCGCTTAAATGCATATCTTGATCTGCTCGCTCGCGAAGATGTTGAATATATTTCAGTCAAAATCTCTTCTGTTTTTAGCCAAATT
>JANQSK010000302.1 GCA_028284105.1 Anaerolineae bacterium | reverse complement strand
AAGCGCATTTTTCTATGTCTCCAGCGCCAGCCGCAACTTCCGCTCACGCGTCAGCCGTATTGGCCCATTTATGGCAAATCCCTCCAACTATGATGATTGGATCGTGACTGGAGGAGAACGCTGTGGCGATGCGCCGTTCATCGTTCCTAGCTCAGGTTATATGGGCGTCGGTTGGAATGATGGGGTTGCTCCCCTTTATCAACACACTGGTTTTGACTTCTTTAGTCCGGATGGCGCTGACAATGTCACACCTATCTATGCCGTTTATGATGGGTATCTCACGCGTGAAGATCATTGGCGCAGTGCCGTCATTATTCGTCATCCCGATTTTAATGAGCTACCTGACATTGTGGGGGACGAACAAATTTGGACCTATTACACCCATATGGCTTCCCAAGATGGAACAGAAAGCTTTATCTCTGAAGAGTTTCCCCGCGGCACGCGTGAAAAGTTTGTCGAAGCTGGCACAATTCTGGGGTACCAAGGCTCGTGGGCAGGGACAGCGGAACGAGACATGTCGCGCCATTTGCATATTTCAATCGTTAAGTCAGACGCAAACGGCCGTTATCTCAACGAAACAGAAATCGTCAACACCTTTGATCCAATGCCATTTTTGGGCCTTACCATGCGGGATGATGGGATTGTGAAGTGCCTAGAGGGGTAGAGAAGAGAGAAAAGAGTAGAGAGTAGAGAATGTATTACTTGAGTTAAGAAAATGTCAGGAATTTTGGGAATACAGGAATTGAGGAAAACAATGGTGTTGATCATTTTCTTAATTCCCAAAATTCCACTAATTCCTGATTATTTTAAAAAACGCTTACAGCTTAAATTCAAGCCCATCAAATATAAATCTCTCCTATATTTTGACTAATAATGCCTCGCGAATCATATTGCGTTTGGAGATATTTAATCGGGTAGAGCGAGCCATCGCATCTTCAGGTCCAAGAAGCTTAATCACAATTTCCTCAACTGAATGCCCCTTCTTTTCAAGGGTTTGTGCATCGTAACTCAGCTGCTTGAGGTTGTTGAATTTATCGATGAGAGGCTGATTTCCTTCCTCAATCGGACCTCGATGACCACAAAAGATCACATCAAAATCAAGTTGAATAAGCTTTTCAAGACTATCAATGAGCTGCTGCAAATTTTCATCCGTTCGCAGCATTTTGATTTTTCGAGCAATAAACATGTCGGCCGTAAAAATCCAGCCTTGCTCTGGGAAATGAAAACAATGCAAATCTTTAGCGTGACCGGGCGTATGAACGGCCGTTACACTCATCCCATTCTGAATTACCATCTGTTCAGGTAGTGGCTGCGTCTGAACCGGTGGCAATTTTCCCCAAATAATCCTTTGCACAAGCGGAATAAAATATCCATCAGCTAGCTTTTTACGCCCCAACGCAGGCGCATAAGGCATAATATGATTCAACTTAGCAATATTTGCCGCATTGCCACTGTGATCTTCGTGATGATGCGTCAAAATTAGCTCTCTAACTGATGCTTCCTCGACAAAAGAGCGCACGGCGCGCCACTGATTAGGTGGGCCACAGTCGATTAACGTTTCACCAACGCGATATAGGATGGAGGTGCTGGTCAGCCCCCAATTAAACTTGCCCACGCGTACACCCACCACACCCTGAGATTCAAATCGCTTCCGTATCGGCATATCACACTCCAAACGGGAATTATAGCAAATGCACAGAGAAGGGCATTGGGTTATAGTTCGGGAAATAATGAAGAAGAGAGTATAGAGAAGAGAGAAAAGAGTGTGGCATTTCGCAAAGTGCTTTGGTCTGAACCAAGCTAAAATTGGAGAATGATCAACACATCCTCAAATACATCTCTCTCTTCTCTCATCTCTTTTCTAATCAAAACCAATTACCTAATTACCTAATTGAACCATCACTTAACTATGAATCTCACCCCCCTATTCCAAGCAAAATCAATCGCCGTTGTTGGCGCAAGCAATAAACCGGGCAGCTTTGGCGGCCAAGTGGTCGAAAATCTTGTTGAATATGGTTACGAAGGCCAAATTTATGGGGTCCATCCCCGAGAAACGGCCGTTTTTGACCAATCCTGCTTCCCATCCCTCACCGCCATACCCGAACCACCAGACTGTATCGCCCTCGCAATCGCCAACCATCACTTGATACGCACACTCACCGAAGCAGGGGAATTGGGTATCAAAGCAGCGGTTGTGTTTGGTGATCCGACGGTTGGCGCAGGACGCACACCGGAACTTGAAGGGGAAATCAATGAGCTGGCGCACAAATATGGCATCGCCATCGTGGGTGCCAACGGAATGGGCTATTACGCTTTGCCCAACAAGCTTGTCATTTCTGGATATCCTGTTGATCCCAAAATGCCTAGTGGCAATGTGGCGCTGATTACCCACAGTGGCACCGTCTTTGACTCAATGACCCAAAACAATCGCGACGTCTATTTCAACTACGTCGTCTCAGGTGGGAACGAAACGGTGCTCACCGCTGCAGACTATCTGGCCTATGTGCTAGAAGAGCCTACCACCCACGCCGTCGCCATGTACCTTGAAACGGTGCGTAATCCAGAGAAATTTGTGGCAGCATTGGAAACGGCCGTTGCCAAGCAAATCCCCATCATTGCCCTCAAAACAGGGCTGAGTGAACGAGGACAAGCGATGACTCAAGCTCATACGGGCGCCCTCGCCGGTGGAGCCGAAGCGTATGCCGCCTTGTTTGAAAAGTATGGCGTCCGCCAAGTGTTTACCCTTGATGAAATGATGGACACGGTTGAGCTGTTTAGCCAAATC
>JANQSK010000526.1 GCA_028284105.1 Anaerolineae bacterium | reverse complement strand
ATCATCACCTCGCTTCACGCTCAAAACACTTACACCAAATTGACTTCTGAAATGGGCTTGGAGCAATGTTTGATTGGCGAATTTATCGGGAACAATGATTTCGGCAATGACATGCTCACTGCCTAAAGCAACCATCTCCAAGATGGCAGGCGTACTTAACTCTTGTGCCAACCTTTTGCCGGCCTCATATTCAGGTTGAATGACGCGATCAGCACCGACACGGCTTAAAATATCAACCTGCCGATTTGTGGGTGCTTTAGAAATAACGTTTTTAACACCGAGATTTTTCAGCGCAACGGTGGTTAATAAGTTGGCTTCAAAATCTTCACCGATTGCGACAACGACTGTGTCAAATGATACGATATCTATCGCTTTTAACGCATCTTCATCAGTTGAATCCAAAATGGCAACATGGGTAATCAATGAAGACATTCTTTGGACAATTTCTTCACTTTGGTCAATACCTAAAACATGATAGTTGTTTTGTTCTAACTGGAGGGCAACACCACTACCAAAACGCCCTAATCCAATAACCGCAAATTCGCGATCTCTTAATTTCATGATTTTTCCTAGAGTTCCGTCTAACAAAACTTACAAAATAGACTTGGGTGACGGAACCTGAGGTTTTGACAAACAAGCGGCATCGATTTGTCCGTCAAAAGGAGTTTGTCAAAACACTAGACTGTTTGCCTAACTGCAGTGTTTAAAAAAGATCCGCAACCACCGTAGAGTTGCTTCATTCTTTTAAGAATGCTTCATTTTACATCAACATTTAATTCTATAAACTGTACGTTTGTTTGATTCGTTTGGTTTTCAAATATCTTTTTGAAAAGTTCCTTTTCTCGAATAGAATTTGAATAGATTACAGAGCGGAGAACAAGGAATGTTAGACTACCTCATCACATGGTTTATTGAAGCGGGTGCCTCACCAGAAGCGGCATTAGGATATGCAAGAGCGGCTGGATTAATTATTGTTTTGCTCATTGCCATATTATCCTATCTTGTCACCCAAACTTATCTTTTACAGCTGATCAGTTTCTCTGTTGAACGAACCGAGACAAAATGGGACGATGCTTTAAACCAACGTGCCGTATTTTCTAAATTGGCCAATATTGCACCAGCCATAGTTATCATTCTTTTATCACCATTGGCATTGGGTCAAGAATCTCCATGGCTCAATGTGATTTCTAATTTAGCATTGGTTTATATTATTATCGTTGGATTGCTTACGATCGATGCCTTTTTGAACAGTATTTTAGATTTATATCGCTCGCTGGATTGGTCTAAGGACTTCCCCATTCGTGGCTTTTTACAAGTCTTCAAAATATTAGCCGTGTTAATCGCAATTCTATTGGTTGCTTCAATCGTTTTGAACCAAACTGTACTTTATATTTTGGGAACGTTGGGGGCCGCAACGGCCGTATTAATGCTCATCTTCCAAGATTCAATTCTGAGTTTGGTAGCGGGTATTCAATTGACAGCCAATCGAATGATTTCTCGGGACGACTTTATTTCAATGCCCAGCTTCGATGCCGAAGGAACCGTACTTGATATTGCATTAACCACCATCAAGGTTCAAAACACCGATAAATCGATCACGACAATTCCAACACGCTCTTTGATAAGCCAATCCTTCAAAAATTGGCGCGGTATGAGCGAATCTGGTGGCCGCCGCATCAAGCGCTCCATTGTGCTAGATTTAAATACTATCAAGCCTTATGATGAAGTTGATACACCTGAATTGAATCAACTTTTGACTTTGTCTGGTGCAAAAGCGGAAAACGGCCGTTTTGAAAGCAACGTTGCCGCCTTTAGAGCCTATGCGTTCGCCATCGTTGAACAACACCCTGAAATTCATCAGGAAGGGTTTACCAAAATAGTCCGTGAATTAGCCCCGACTGAGAGCGGTCTGCCGATTGAACTTTACATTTTTTCAAAAGAAATGAACTGGAATAAGTTTGAGGAGATACAAGCTAATATTTTTGAACATCTCATACTGGCATTACCCAAATTTGGCCTGCGCATTTACCAAAAAGCGATGGGCATTGATTTTCTAAATTAGCATAGAAAAGAGATGCTTGTTCAGGTTGAGCAAGCATCTCTATCTTTGATTTTATAGAGCCTCTCGAAGTTCAGTCGCTAATTCAAACACAGATTCTTTTGAGATATTAGCCCGCTTGACAAGGGCACTCCCCACAATCACACCATCGACGAGATCACCAACTGCCTTAGCTTGCTCCCCATTCCCAATACCAAATCCAACGGCCAGTGGCTTATCCGTTTTTGCACGCACTCGATCGACAAATTCTCCCAATTCGGATGAGACACCATCTTGAACGCCAGTGATACCCGTGATTGAAACAAGGTAGATAAAGCCAATTGCTTTCTCTGTGACCAACTCGATTCGCTCTGGGGTGCTTGTGGGCGCAAGAAAATAAATGAGTGCTAGCTTGTGTTCCCGACACAGCGCGTCTAGCTCATCTGCCTCTTCAGGGGGTAAATCAGGCACAATAAATCCATCAATACCTGCCTCAACGGCATCTTTGACAAAAGCCTCTAAGCCATATGCCATCATTGGATTGACATATCCCATCATCACTGCGGGTGTATCAATCCCTTCTGCGCGGAGTTGGCGAGCCATTTGTAAACAATCTTTGAGGGTTGTGCCGTTTTCCAGAGATTGTTGGGTGGCCGCCTGAATCGTCGGGCCATCGGCCAATGGATCAGAAAATGGCGCACCAAGCTCAAGCAGATCGGCGCCAGCTGATACCAATTGGCGTATTGTTTCTAAGCCCCCTTCTCGATTGGGATATCCCAAAACGGAGTAAGGCATAAACGCTGGCCGACCTTTTTGGAAGGCTTGTTGAATTCGTTCTATTCCAGTTGTCATGGTAGTTGGTCTCCCAATTCGCGAATAATTGTTTCTAAATCTTTATCACCACGGCCTGATAAATTCACAATAATGATTTCATCTTTTGACATGGTTGGGGCTACTTTCATCACCTCAGCAATGGCGTGTGAGGATTCTAAAGCGGGAATAATGCCCTCTAATTTACTGAGCATCTTAACCCCTTCTAGCGCCTCTTCATCGGTAGCATAGGTGTAGCCAGCCCGTTCTTGATCGCGGAGCCAAGCATGTTCTGGACCAACTGATGGATAATCTAGCCCCGCACTAATTGAGTGGGTTTCTGCGATCTGCCCATCTGCCGTTTGAAG
>JANQSK010000280.1 GCA_028284105.1 Anaerolineae bacterium | reverse complement strand
ATTCAAGATACTGGCGACTTGCTGTCCATGCTCATGCTTTCAGAAGATGAAGAAGGTAACAAGATGGATCAGAAACAACTAAAAGATGAAGTAGCGACTCTCTTTGCAGCAGGTCACGAAACGACATCTAACGCTCTTGCATGGACATGGTATTTATTAGCCCAACATCCTGAAGTTGAAGCCAAGCTCCATGAAGAACTTGATTCTGTGCTAGGTGGTAGATTGCCTGATTTTGATGATATTAAATCGTTAACCTACACCACCCAAGTTATCAAAGAGTCGATGCGTTTATATCCTCCCGCTTGGATTCTAAACGGCCGTATTGCTCTCAACGATGTTGAAATTGGCGGCTATACCATTCCAAAAGGCAGCACCATCTTTATTTCTCCTTATGTGATGCATCACTTAGAATCACACTTTGAAGAACCCGAAGAGTTCATTCCTGAACGATTTACGACAGAATTTGAAAAATCACTGCCTAAATTTGCTTATATGCCGTTTGGGGGTGGACCCAGAATTTGTATTGGGAACGCGTTTGCCATGATGGAGGCTCAGCTCATTTTAGCAACCTTAGCCCAACATTATCGATTCAGATTGACACCCAACCAAACGGTGGTGCCACAATCTCAAATTACGCTAAATCCTAAAGATGGCATTATGATGGAGGTTTTTGAGAGAGAAACGGCCGTTGACAATAAAGCGCATCAACCGGTAGCAGCCATATAAACCACAAGGTGGGTAAGCACGTCACTTACCCACCTATCCTCGGACCTTATTCCTCATCCAGCGGCGTAAACGCCCCTTGACAGATGAAGGCACCCCAGAAAAATGGATGAGACGTTTCTTCATTCTGCCGAATTGAAAGTTGTGCTTCACGTAATGCCTTCGCACGGGGCACCCCGTCCAATAGATTTTTATAAAATTCAATCATAAGCTGCTTGGTTTGAGCATCTGGCACTTTCCACATGCTCATCACAAGCGTATGAGCCCCTGCCATTACAAACGCACGTCGTAAACCAAATACACCTTCACCATCAACAAAATCACCTAGTCCGGTATCACAAGCTGATAGAACAACCAATTTTGTGCTTGTCAAATCTAAACTTGCCACATCTAATCCATTAAGGATGCCATTTTCTTGATATGTTCTTTGTTTTTCGTTGCGTAACCACCGATTTGCGCCAGCAAGTGCTAAACCAGCCCGAACAAGCGGATTAGGATTCTCTCGCATTTTCAACAATCGATGATTAACAGATTTTTCTCCTGGCTCTTTTTGTTCAAGGAAAAAGCCGTGTGTGGCGATATGCAACAACTTAGGCGAAGAAATGTTTTTGATTTGATACTCATTGGCTTCGGCCTTCATCTTTGGTTCAACATCCAAGAGCTCACCAATTGTTTCACCTTCTTCATAGGTGTTTGCTAAATCACTAAAATAAACAGCGCCACGATGATTGAAATCACGGGATAAGAATGGCGCGGCTTCTACTAATTCGCCAAGCTGTTCATTTTCCTCTACGGCGAACTCATCAAAAAAGGCCCGCGTTTCTGCCTCTGTTAAATCAACATCTCGAGTAGAAACTTCTCCTGCCGCACTAATTGTGTTTTTGAAGAGGTTGTAATCAGGGTTAGCAATGACCAAAGGCTCTGATTGCTCATGAATATGATAATCACGCAATAGGTCACGTGCAGCACTTAAATAACTAATTTGGTATTTTTCCAAAAGATATTTGTCTTTGCCAGTGGGCAAAATTTCAAAAGGCAACGAGGAAAACATCCCATCTGGGACAATAAAAAGATGCTCTTTTCCATCTAAGAAGTGATCAATTGGTGAAAGAATTAATTGGATGAGTCGCTGCCCAGCTTCAAAATAGGCTTGCTTGTCTGATTCTGAAGGAGTTGCTGCACCTTTTTTGCGCATCGAGTCTATCAACCGTCTCAGGGACTTGATCGCATTCTCAACTGGTTCACCTGGGCCTAAATCGACCAGCGTAGGTTGACTGGCATCTTTACGGAGGGCAAACAGCATATAACCAGAATCACTCCAATTTGGCTGGTTTTTTGCCGGAACGGCCGTAAAGTCATATCGACGCCCATACACCAGTTGAAGCAAGACACTTTTAGGTGGCAACGCTTGTTGGATAGCCGGCCAGGTCGCCTCATTGATTTTGGCCAGAATTTGTTTAAAAGGCAGGCGACGACTCAATTCTGTTTCAAGACGCTCCCGCTCCGCATACTTCTCTATCCGTTTTCGGTTAAACACAACTTCAGATTCATCTTTACGGGACCCATCAGATTCAAAGAAACCGATTTCGCGATTGAGTGATTCTAGTTGTCGAATAATCTTTTTGGTCTGAGGATCAGGATCACTATGAAGTGATTTTGCTGCACTTGAAACATCTGCAATCAGCGATTGTCGCCTAAGGATAATGCTTGTCGCTTCTAACGCTTCTGGTGAATCAGCAAGATGTTGGCGGATAAGTTCGAGCAAAAGCATCATCCGATCATATTTCGCTTTGATAAAGGCTAAACGGCCGTTTTCCGAACCAAATGCCAAAATGCGACCAACAATCTCTTCTTCATTATCAAGCGCCATTTTCATGTCAGCAAAAGCGGCTTTATAGTTTCCCGTTGCGGTATGAAGTTTAGCCGACCCAAACAAACAGTCTAAAAATTCTGGATGGGTCAATTCATTATGCAAATAATAAATCCCTTTCGCATCCGTGTAATGATTAAGTGCTTTATCATATTCACCTAACTCAAGGAAAATATCTGCCAGCTGTTTTTGGTACTTACCAATTGTCAAATGGGTATCATAATAAAGAGATTGTTCATTTTCTAAAGCGCGAACCTGCCAGTTCAATGCGGTTTCAAATTGCTCAACCTTTCGGTAATAAGAGGCTCTATTAAACCAGTACCAAGATTTAACCTGTCTGGGAACTGACGCTTCGTTTTGTTCAAGTAGCTGAAAATATTTATCTGCTTCTTCAAATTCCCCTTTCTCGGTGAAAAGCAAGGCTAAATGATTCACAGTATCTGTCCATTCTTCAACAAATTGGTCTTTTTGAATCGATTCTGCCTCTTCAAATAATGCTTGAGCAATTTCCAAATGGTTCAAGTTTAGATAGGCATAACCTAGGTCATTTAACGCTTTGCCATAAGCTCGATTATTTTCGGCACCCAACAGATGGAATGTACGAATAGATTGTTTAAATACTGGAATTGCTTTTGTAAAGTGACCTAAATGGACATGCAATTTTCCTAAACGATATTGACTTTTTGCCGTTTGGTAACTCACCTTACCGAATCCATTCTCACTGATGAGAACGACTTGGGTGAAACATGTTGTGGCTTTGAGATAATCACCGAGTTTGAGGTAATTACGCCCCATCGCGTTTAAGGTTCCTGAGCGGGTAAAGTGTCTTTCACCGAATCGTTGTTCACAGAACGCTTCAGTCTCTTTTAGCAAAGCAATCGCTTCATTAAATTCTTCATCGTCATGGAGTGAAACGGCCGTTTTTAAATCACGTCGCCATCTCCGAATTCCCCTAAAGACCCACATGACACTATTAATACCCGGTAATGGAAAATTCCACCCTCGAACGAGCCAGCCTAAAAACAAAGGTGAAATATAGGGGGCAATGATTATCCCTAATACGAAAAACACCCACAATCCAAAATCCTCATTTTCTAGGTCACTAAACAAAGAAACCAAAGATAATGTGGTGACAAACCCAGGTAAAATCCCAAAATAAATAAAATGAGCCAATGCTAAAATAAATGGACGCTCAGACTGCCAACCACGTAACAATCCTAGTCGATTGATGGTGCCGGGTTGGTTCTGCAGCCATTTTCGATAGCGGGGCACAAATGAAAAAACTGCACCACCAAAACCAAATACCCAACCGGTCGATAAATAAACCAGAACAATCGATGGGACTCCAACTAAAAATACAAGCCACCATATAAATCGGGGAAGATTGGATAAATAATGGGTCATCAAAGCACTTCTTTGATCATGCTTTCTCAAAGTCTCTAAATTAGAGATGCCCAAGAAACTACGCAAATTTGCCCTTCGGACAGCAGGCGTATTCCCCGATAAGGTTGCATTATTATTGGCCATTTTTTCAGCTAACAGTTCTTTTTGGAAAAATCCCATCTTGCCTGTCAACCATGAATATCCAAGCCATCCAGACAGCCAAGCAATAGGAATAGAGCCAACTAAAAACAGGGGAAGAACCATTATTAAAATTCCGACAAAGTCATAAGCGTCACCTGCAAACATGAGTCGATCTATGAACAATAAACCGAGCCCAATCACAAGCCAGAAAATAATTAATGGTGCAGCAAAATAAAATAGCAACCCTAGAACCATACCCCGTTTTGAGGTGCGTCCCAATCCAGGAAGATAAGAGAGAAAATAGAGATAACCGGGTTGCCGTCGAAACCACCGACGAGCTTTGTCATTAAACAAAACACTAATTGCAAAGGGCAAAATAAGGGCAAGAACTGGACCAAACCCCACAAAAACAAAGAAATATTTAAGGTTTTGGACAAATGTATTGGATGATTTCTTTTGGGAAAGGACTTCTTCTTGAGATGGCTCAGCCCAATCATAAATGATTGTATTTCTGAAAAA
>JANQSK010000279.1 GCA_028284105.1 Anaerolineae bacterium | reverse complement strand
TCGAATTAGGGATGATTACTCATAGCAATTCTGCCTGAAAATTTCATAAAGCAAAAGGAGAATGGTTGACCAAACTACAATTGGCGCCATAACCCAGAATAAATATGACACTATTTGATACGATTGTGATTGGAAAAGGTTTGATTGGGGCAGCCGCATTTCATCATTTAAGCAGGCAAACTCCCAATACATTGCTTATCGGCCCCGATGAACCGGCAAATAAAATGACGCATGATGGGGTCTTTGCCTCCCATTATGACAGCGGCCGTTTAGCCCATCTTCATGGGAAATCTCCTGTTTGGGGTGAGCTTTTTCGTCGCTCGATTGGACGCTATCGTGAACTTGAGAAACAGAGCGGGATCGATTTTTATACGCCTGTTGGCGAACTATATGTTGTTGATCCCCATGTTGAAAATGGCTACAACGATCCTAAAAATATCGAACATTCTCGTAAACATTTGAAGGCAGAACTCCAATCACTGACTCATGACGAACAGCGAGCCCTCATCCCAACGTTAGCCTTCCCAGACAACAGTCTTATTCTTTGGGAAAAGACCCCAGCAGGCCATATTAATCCTCGCCAAATGCTCCAGGCCCATGTCAAAGTTGGTCAACAATATGGCGGCAAAGTTGTGACAGATACGGCCGTTCAGCTCAAATACAAAGGCCACCATCTCCAAATCACAACCCAAAGCGGTCAGCAATTCGAAGCACAGCGGGTCTTAATGGCGACTGGAGCATTTACCAACAGCTACGATCTACTACCTGAGCCTTTACCACTCCACTGCAAAACAGAAATTATCGTCCTTGGAGAAGTAAGCAAAGCAGAAGCTGAGCGATTAAGCACCATGCCCATTGTTCACTATGATTTGGATTCCGATACGTTGGAGAATATTTATATGATTCAACCCGTTCAATATCCAAACGGCCGTTTTTATATTAAGCTCGGTGCGAACACAGTCGCCGATCGCTTTTTAACCACGTTGGAAGAGAAACAAGCGTGGTTTCAATCGGGTCATAGTGATGAAATGTTGGAAGATTTAAAAACGGCCGTTTTGCAGCTGGTGCCGGGGATTGAAGTAATATCTTGGCACACCGAGCGCTGTATGATTACGCGTACACCCAATAAGTTCCCGATTATTAAAGCGATCATTCCCGACAAGCTTTTTGTCGCGGTGGGTGGTAATGGCTCGTCAGCCTCATGCGCAGACGCCCTTGGCGAGATGGCGGCTAACTTAATCATCCATAATCAATGGCAAGATTCACTTGAAGAAAGCTTGTTTCAATAGATAAACTTCTGCTCGAAGATGACTTGTCATTCTCAATAGATAACAATAGCTCATGCGTTATGTCAACTGCTCAGAAACGGCCGTTTTTAAACGCATCATCTCTTCCCACTCATTCTCCGTCTCATTGATAATAAGCGTGATTGGCCCTTGAAAGTTAGCTTGCTTCAAATAGGAGAGGGAACGATTTAAGTCAACGTCATCAATAGCGTTGTTGTGATAGTTAGCCTTGCAGTGAATAGAGGTGGCGAAGGGCATCAACTTCTCAATCGTGCCAAACTTATCTGCTGAAGCTTCTGCATTACCAAAATCCACACAAAGCCCAATAGGATGCTCCACTTTTTGCATGATCTCAATTAAGGTGTCTGGCTCACGGCTCATTTGGTGAAAATTTTCAGTCACAACTCGGATACCTAACCGATCTGCGTTGGCGTTTAGCTCTTTGAGCGCATTGACTGTATGGGTAATGGTTTCAGAAGACGGCCGTTCTCGGCCACAATCGACACGATTCCCTTTACCACCTAAATAGGCTGTGATTTCCTGCCAGCGTTTTGCCATCTCAATATCAGCCTGCCGCTCTTCATCGTTAGGATTGGCTATATTTCCCGCATCAATCAAGATATTCTCCAGCGTAACCTCATTTTCATCGAGCGCTTGTTTGAGCTCGTTTAAATAAGATTCTTCAATCGAAGGGAAATGAAAGTGGCAAATTTCGAGCGTTTTAATACCCGCTTCAGCAATCATGGCCGGTAATGCCAAAAGCGAAACCTCACCCTTCGCATGGCCAGAAGATAAAATAGTTTTGTTACCTTGTTGAGCAAATCGGGCGGTGCCTAATAAACCATGAACGGACCATGATGAAACAGCAAATTGCATCTTCATATTCTTTCCTTTCCTATCATTTCAAGATAAGGTGAAGTTTACTTTAAAACAGTCATTTCAAGTAAAAAGGAGTAACATGCGTGTTTTAGTGACTGGCTCATCTGGCCATATTGGTTCGGCCGTTGCCAAAATTGTAAGTCAACATGCTCAATGTATTGGTATTGATATAAGACCTGGAGAATTTACATCACACCTAACGAACATTACCAACCAAACTGAATTAGACAATCTCTTATCTGGAGTTGATGCAATAATTCATTGTGCAGCCTTTCTCACGCCTCATGTTGGCAAGGTTGCGAACACGCAGTTTCGACAAGTAAATGTCGAAGGTACGAAAAATCTCCTTAATCTCGCATTAAAACATACTGTCAAACGATTTGTGTTAACCAGCACGACTTCAGTTTATGGTTGCACCACGAGACCAAAGCGAGAAGCTGTATGGGTAACTGAGGATTTAAAACCCAATGCCGAAGACATTTATGATGTGACTAAGTTGGAGGCTGAAGCGGCCTGTCTCAAAGCGGCAGACGATGGGTTGCACACCACTATTCTTCGAATGTCTCGCTGTTTCCCTGAGCCGCCAAACCTTCAGCTTTTTTACCGTTTATATCGCGGCGTCAATCGTGAAGATGTCGCGATGGCACATTGGTTAGCTGTTACGCAAACTCAAGAAGCCGGTGAGATTTTTAATATTTCTGCAGAAAGCCCCTTTGTTGAGGAAGAAACGGCCGTTTTGTACACCGATCCATGGGCAATCATTGAAGAAAAATTTCCTGGCAGCATCGAAATCTATGACAACAAGCTGTGGCAGAAACCTAACTCAATCGATCGCGTGTATGTGATTGAAAAGGCAAAACGGCTCTTAAATTTCCAGCCTCAAGAAAATTATTGGGAATATTGTCAATCTCTCCTGTAAAACGGCAATATTTAGATCGTTTCTCGATCGTTCACCTGATACTCTTTTAACATCGCAACTGATGTAGAGGAGGAATCATGGAATCAATCGGTGACATACTTTTTGTAGCTGGTGTTTGGGTAGGCATTATTGGACTTTTTGGTATTTTGTTTTATTTATTCGCCAAGGCGAATACGATGAAACCTGAAACTGTCATCAAATGGCAAGAAACCGAAATGCTACTTGGCCTTAAACTAAAAACACC
>JANQSK010000251.1 GCA_028284105.1 Anaerolineae bacterium | reverse complement strand
ATGTCACCAGCCATTGCCCCCAAACAAAAGGGCACTGCATTTATCTGGAGGGGAGCAATCATACGGTAACCAACTCAATATTTGTTGATGCCGCCGTGACATTTCCAGATGGATTGCCCACTTCAAATAATAATTGCCAATTTGCTGCTTCTGGTGATGTCATTGGGACAGTGGCAAATCCCCAATTTACCAACGTGAATGATAACAACATGTTCTCATTAGATAATTACACGGTGTCCCAAAGTTCGCCCTGCAGTGGTTCAGGGACATCTATTACAACAGTCAATCAGCTGTTGAGTATTATTGATAATTAATTTAGCTCAGGATTGTCGCGAATAACTGAGATGCTGAACTGAGTTTATTACCCCTTCGATAGGCTCAGGGTGCGCAATTGGGTAAGGGTTAGTATTTTCACAATCTATTGGAAAATGTAAAAAAGGGCTTGGTTTTAAACCAAGCCCTTTTTTGTTAGAGGTGTTGTATCGGAGTGTAGTTGAGGTTCTCTTTTAAGAATTTTGTGACCGTGTGGATGGGAACGGCTAGCCCTACCTGTGGCCCCGTGATGAGGGTGTTGATACCAACCAAACGGCCGTATTCATCAACCATTGGTCCCCCAGAGTGGCCAGGACGAAGTTGAATGCCTACTTGGATCATTTCACGATTTGATCCATTCCATTCAATCGGTGTGCCAACAGCAATCACATTGCCAAATGACGCCGCCCCTTTCACACCCCATGGATGTCCAACAGAGGTGACCCACTGCCCTGGACTGAGCGATTGGGAATCACCGAGTGGAATGGTGGGCAAATCAGTGGCGTCAATAGACAGAGCAGCGACATCAAGTGCATCATCGCTGGCGAGAAGGGTGGTTTCATACTCCCGCCCATCCCACAGTGTCGCTTTAGGGGTCCGCCCTTGAACGACGTGTGCATTGGTGAGGATAAGCCCATCTTCATGCCAAATTGTGCCTGCGCCGATGCCACGACGTCCGTGGGTGAGCTGAACAAGGCTTTTCTGTACGTCTGCAACAACGGCCGTTAATTCATTGTTGAGTGAGGTTAAAATAGTCATCTTAGGATGGCCGTTCTCCAACCGTGATATTGACTTTCTTTGATTTGCCGCCGCGAAGAATCTGCATAGACACTTTCTTGCCGATGCGATCACCGCTAAGCTGTGATAAGAGATCGTCGTGATTTTGAACGGCCGAATCTTCAATACCAACAATCGTGTCGCCTAACGTTAAGCCACCTTTGTCAGCCGCACTGCCTGATTCCACAGAAACAACCAAGAGGCCTCGCTTTTGATTCAAGGATTCTTGCGCAGCTTCGGGTAAGCGAACTTGCTGGGTACTTACACCCAAATACCCCTTCTTGACGTGTCCATGCGTCATCAATGAATCTGCTATGCGAGCAATGGTGCTCGTTGGCACAGCAAGGCTCACACCGCGCATGAGTGACGAGCTGTTAAATCCAACGAGGTGGCCTTCCGCGTTGACTAAGGGCCCTCCTGAAAAGCCAGGGTACATCACTAAATCAGTTTGTAGGTAGTGATCGATATGGCCGCCAGAGTGAGTGCGCCAGCTGCCACCATATGCGCTTAAAATGCCCATTGTTGCTTGAACAGTCTTTCCTGGTCTTCCAAGTGCCAAGACGATATTGCCAACGCCTAGGCTGGTTTTATCCGCTTCTACGAATGGTTTTAGACCCGTTTGGTCAATTTTTAAAATAGCTAAGTCGGTTGATGGGTCACGCCCAACCAAAGTGGCTGGCACGGTTGTGCCATCTGCTAGTCCAACCTTGATATTATCGTCTTTCTTGACGACATGGTTGGCAGTGACAATGATGCCGTCTTCTGACCAGACAAGACCCGTCGCTGGCAAACGGCGGCGTGCTTCAACACGGACCACGCTCTCTCCAGCAGTCTTGACGACGGAAGCAATCGCATCTGATAATTCTGCTAATGTAGACATTGAGTCTCCTCTTTGTATAAATTTCACAAACTTTCTTGTGCGTTCAATAAAGTTGTTGATCTTAAGCGTTTGCTTTTCTTTGGCCTAAATCAACATACCAATATCATAGATTTTCTTGAGTCAGCTTACATCAAACGGATAGGTGGGGGGAACCTAGAAGAATGGGTAGGTCGATGTGATTTTGGGTAGGGTAATGAATTGCGTCTTTCTCTAAATTGAGATTAAACCCAACCGCGTTGCTTTTACAACAGCTTCTGTGCGACTTTGGGCATCAAGCTTGGTCATGATGGCATTAACATGGAATTTGACGGTGTGATTACTAATGGTCAGCTGTTGGGCAATCGCTTTATTGGTCAATCCTTGGGCAAGCAGTTGGGCGACCTGCTGCTCCCGTGGCGTGAGTTCTTCACGTGGTTCAATAGGCGATTGTTCAATAATGTTAATAGGTTCTGGGGTTAGAGAAGGGTCGTAAATGTTGAGGTTGTTGAGGCTGGCCTGAACGGCCGTAAATATCTGAACGGGTGTCGCATCGCGTAAGAGCAAGCCATGGGCACCGGCTTGCCAAAATGAAGCGGGTTCACACTCTTCTGGTACAAGCGCGATGCTTTTGCAAGGAAAGGCGTGCCAGTCTAAAGAATCGGCCGTGCCGTCCCAACCGACATCCCACACAAGTGCGTCAACGGGCTCAAAGGCTTCCTCTTCTAAGTCTTGAACGATGTCATCACTTGAGAATTGACCCACAACCAGCAGGTTGCTTTGGGTTGTTAGCATGGCAGCTAGCCCAGAGCGAACAAGGGGATCATTAGAGATGACGGTGATATGGAGATCAAGCATAGCGTAGACCGTATCAGGCCATCATTTGATTCAGATTAGAATGCGTTATTGGCGATCAAAGGTTAAGGTGTAGTTGGCTTCCATGAAATCCCATTCCCCAATTTGCAACACATACAACCCAGTGTGAGGCGCTACAAAATTGTTGATGACTTCTGTGTCACCAATATCTTCATCAGATTCAGCCGCATCTCCATCTTTGTCCCAAAGGGTCAAAAATAGGTCAACATCCCCTTCAGCAGGGTCAACGGAGATGGATATCGTCTCATTTTGCACAGCATAAAAGATCCACTGGTCGTCTATATCGGGGATAATGACATTTGTAACAGACCCATTATTTTCTAAAAACCCTTCAAATGAGAGCAACGGCAATGATTCAGAGTCATAGAAGTTGACCATATAATCTGTTTGGATATTCCCCTCGGACTGAACAAGCAATTGATAAGTGCCGGCATTGGTTATCATTAAATTCTGGACGGTTTCGAATTCACCGCTTTTATTTGAATCTTGATTATCCACGATGACATTATTTAAAGGATCGATGAGCGTAATGATAGGGTTCGCACTGGGGCTCATCGCTACGGTGATCGTTACTGCTGTCCCTTGATTGAGGTTTACATTCCACTGATGGACTGTGCCGGCTGATAAGGTGCCGAAGCCAAGATCATCTGAAAGTAAGGTGCCGTTGTCACTACTTGATGGTGTTGGGGTTACCAAGCCAGTGTTCGCCGATGTGGCCGTCGGGGTTGGCCCTTCTGAAGGGCTGGTTGGGGTAGAGGTCGCATTGGTTCCACCTCCGGATGAAGATTCAGTGGCGGTTGGAACGGCCGTTGCGTCATCATCATCATTATTG
>JANQSK010000249.1 GCA_028284105.1 Anaerolineae bacterium | reverse complement strand
TTGAAGCTGTGGGAACGGCCGTTACGCGCGTTGAAGTTGGGGATCACGTCATGTTGAACTGGCGCGCCCCATGCGGTGAATGTCGTTTTTGCCTCAAAGGTGAACACAACTACTGCGCCAACAGCCACAATGCAGAAGGCAAAATGCGTGATGCAGATGGTGGTGTTTTGAATGCAGCCTTGGGTATTGGTACCTTCTGCTCCTACACGCTGGTACACGAAGTGCAGTGTGTTAAATATGATGCCAGCTTACCAGCAGAACCGATGTCATTGATTGGGTGTGGTGTCATGACCGGTGTCGGTGCAGCTCTCTATTCCGCCGAAGTAAAACAAGGGGATAGCGTGGCTGTCTTCGGTTGCGGTGGCGTTGGTGATAGCGTAATCCAAGGTGCGAAGATCGCCGGTGCGACGACCATTATTGCAGTGGACATTGATCCTAAAAAATTGGAATGGGCCAAAGAGTTTGGCGCGACACACACTGTCAACGCCAGCGAGGTTGATGCGGTTGCAGAAGTGAAGCGATTGACCGGCGGCAACGGTGTAAACCACTCGTTTGAAGCGGTTGGTATTTCACAAACGCTGGAACAAGCTTTGTTCTGCCGCGATTTGGCTGGCACTTGTGTCTTAATTGGTGTGCCTGGCCCTGGCCCTCGTTTAGACATCGACATCCAGCAATTCTTCGACTTGGGTGGTAGCCTGACCGTTTCCTGGTACGGGAACTGTATTCCTGCCCGTGACTTCCCCATCTTGGCAGATTGGTACGCTCAAGGTACATTGGATCTGGATGGCTTAGTAAGCCGCAAAATTGCGCTTGAAGAAACCAATGAAGCCTTTGACGCCATGAAACGTGGCGAAACGCTCCGTTCTGTTATTGTGTTTGATTAGTCTGAATTTAAGGAGGAAAGAGCTTGTCTTTTTCCTCCTTGTTGACTTGCTATTGGCGTCTCGCTATAATTTTGCAAATTCAGTTCATAAAAACTGTGATTGAGACAAGTAAATTGAAGGCAAGAATTTAGAGAGATAGCGGTTGGTGAAAGCTATCCTTCGCCCCAGTTGAAATCTACTCAAGAGTTGACTCCGATATAAGGAGTTCCGGGTACGCCCGTTATCGCGAAACTTTAAGTCTGGCTGATTAATAATAATCAACTAGAGAAACCAGGTGGCACCACGGGCCTCCTCGTCCTGGATAAGGCGAGGAGGCTTTTTTATTTCCAATGTTCAATCACGATGTGGAGGTTTTATGCACAAGAAAACACGAATTAAACTAAACGGCCGTTATGCCACAGCCGCGACCTCCATGTCGAGTAGTCAATAATTTTGTAAAAATCCTGCCATTTAACAAGGCAGTTGAAACAGAAAGATAAATTACTAAGATTCAAAAAATTAGGAAAACAACATGTTAGACATTAACACGATTCGAGAAAAGCCTGAATGGGTAAAAGAACAGGTCGCTAAACGGAACGATAAAGCACCGATCGATGAAATTTTACAAGACGACGCACGCCGGAGAGAAATTCTTCAACAAGTTGAAGAGCTTCGTGCGCAACGCAACAAAAGCTCTAAACAAATTGGCATGTGGATGGGAACCTTCAAAAAGCTAGAGGCAGACCTCAAACGCGCTCAAGCGGGTCAAGATGTGGGTCAACCTTTAGATGCGCTTCAAACCCAAGTGAATGCAATGCAGGCCAATGTCGACAGCGCCAAGGATGAAACGCGCGCAATTGGTGACAAAATCGCAGTCCTAGATGAAGAGCTGCGTGAAGTAGAGGAGCGTTTTCGTACAAACTTGATGTGGGTTCCCAATATGCCGCATGATAGCGTGCCGGTTGGTCCTGACGAAGAGCACAATATTATTCATGAGCCACAAGGGGCACCCATGCCCATGTTTGATTTTGACCCCAAACCCCATTGGGACCTCGGCGTTGAACGTGACATGATTGACTTCGAAGCGGGTGTCAAGCTCAGCGGTAGCCGCTTTTACGTTCTCAAAGGGTGGGGGGCACGCCTACAGCGTTCTTTGATTCAATTCATGCTCAACTATCATTTGGAGCATCATGGATTTACTGAGATATATCCACCGTTTATGGTGCGGTCACATGTTTTTGAAGGAGCAGGGCAACTACCAAAGTTCTACGATAACATTTACCGAGATGCTGAAGAAGATTTTATGCTGCTCGGCACGGCCGAAATTGCGCTGACCAACATTCATCGAGATGAAATTTTGGATGAAGCCGATCTGCCATTGAAATATGTTGCCTATACGCCTTGCTTCCGTCGTGAAAAGATGAGCGCCGGGAAAGATGTCCGTGGTATCAAGCGTGGCCATCAGTTTGATAAAGTGGAAATGTACCAATTTGTGCATCCTGACAAAAGCTACGAAGTACTTGAGCAAATGAAACAGTATGCCATTGATATTTGTGAAGCGCTTGGATTCCACTATCGTCTTTTGGACTTGTCTACTGGGGATATTGGTTTTGCAATGACCAAGACGTACGACATTGAAGTGTGGGCAGCCGGTTGTAATGAATGGCTAGAAGTTAGCTCTATCAGTAACGCTGAGGATTTCCAAGCCCGTCGCGCTAATGTGAAGTATCGCCCCACAGAAGGTGGCAAAATCCGCTTCCCACACACGCTCAACGCCAGTGGATTAGCGTTGCCCCGCGTTATGATTGCGATTATTGAGAATAATCAGCAGCCTGATGGTTCTATTGTGGTGCCTGAGGTTTTACGGCCGTATATGGGTGTGGATGTAATTAGATAGGGATTTGGGATTGGGGATCAGGGATTGATATTATCTTTACGATCTCTAATCCCTGATCTTTATTTGTTTAGGTAATTGGCAGAAAGTCTTACGAAATAGAAGCGCTACAAAAGCTGCCAAT
>JANQSK010000235.1 GCA_028284105.1 Anaerolineae bacterium | reverse complement strand
AGTTAAAATGGGGCGCATGGGCGTTTTTCAAAAATAGGGCATTTTTTGCTTCACTCGCATGACCTAAAATTGCGCCCGAAAGCATAATAACATTCTCTCGAACAAAGGCCCCATGCCGCACAACCGCACCGGGTGCTATGTAAGCCGGCCCATGGACATAGGCCCCAGGTTCAATTCGAGCACCCTCGCCAATATAGATCGGACGGTCACTGATGTAGGCCCCTTCCATCACTTCCCCTAAAATGGTTTGTTGTTCACCAACTAGTCGAGTAACATGGTCTTTGATCTTGGAAATTGCCTCCCACACATAGGTGCAATCTTCAAAAAACATGGCCGTTTCTTCGTCCTGAATATCAAAAAAATCGGAAGGGTGTAACATAGGTGGGTGCTCCAAAAGTAAACCAGATAACAGTAAATCTGTTGTGTAAAAAAATTTGGTAGGGTTATATCAAGAACATGTGAAATGCGCGAATAAATACGGCCGTATTCCCAAATATCCTTTAAAATTAGGTTAGGTTGTAGAAATACTTTATAGTGATAATCACTGTAAGAATATTCATATATACTTACAAGAAGGAAGAGTCACTCAATAGCAAACATCCAACCTGCCAATTCCTTTTCGTCATAAAAAGGGATTCATTAAAAAAAGCTTGACGCTATCCAAATGACGTGAACAATCGTCATCGTTGAAATTTGTTAATTTTGATGTTGGTTTGCCTTTCATGAAACGAATTCGTTCTGCTTTTCGTTATTAAATGAGACGCAACAACGAAAAAGATACGATGTCTAAATCATCAACAAAATCATTCCAGCAAGAAATCACGAATTTAGAAACCACCATTGCTGCTATCGAAGCCAATCGGGGGATATTAGGCGATCTACCAGCCGACACCGCATTAGATTTACTTCGCGAAAAATTAGCAACACTCATCCAGCCAGACACTGCTCGGGATGAGCGGAAGCGTGTCACCGTCCTCTTCGCAGACGTAAAAGGGTATACAGCACTTAGCGAAAACCTCGATCCTGAAGATGTTGCTGGCATTATGAATCGCCTATTTGAAGCAGTCACCGTGGAAATTCACCGATATGGTGGCACCATCGATAAATATGCGGGGGATGCGGTTATGGCACTCTTTGGTGCCCCCCAAGCGTTGGAAAACCATGAAGAAATGGCGGCCCGTGCATCGTTAGCCATGCAGCGCGTCATTCGAGAGTTTAGTCAAGATCTCAATGAAACACGTGGTTTTCAATTACAAATGCGCATCGGTTTAAATACCGGTGAAGTTCTAGCTGGTCTTGTTGGTGGGCTAAAAGCAAGAAGCTATACCGTTATGGGAGACACCGTCAACTTAGCAGCGCGTCTCGAAAGTGCGGCTCCTGTCGGTGGCATCCTCGCCAGCGAGTACACCACGCGTAAGCTTCATAATATTTTTGAATTATCTAATCCTGATAAGATTCGCGTTAAAGGTAAAAGTGATGAAATCACGGTTTACCAAATCATGAGCGAAAAACGTCAGCGGGGTCGGGTTCGTGGTCTTGAAGGGCTACAAGCCCCAATGGTTGGGCGCGATGATGAGTTAACGCTTCTTCAAAATAGCTTCCAAACGGCACTAGCCAATCATCACTGGCATGCGGTTCTCATCAACGGTGAAGCTGGGCTTGGTAAAACGAGACTCCAACGCGAGCTAGTCGGCTGGGCGTTAAAATCACATCCACAAACCAGAATATTATCAAGCCGATCATTTAATCATACCCGTACAACTCCTTATCATTTCATCGCAGAATTGATTCGTGGATTATTTAATTTATCGAGAGAAAGCAATATGGGAACGGCCGTTAATCATCTCAATGCCTCCCTTTCTGCCTTACAAGATGGCATCTCTCAAATCGAACTTGATTACCAATTAGGGTCATTGGCCAGCATTTTAGGTTTCACGCTTCCCGATAACCCACTCAATAATTTAGAACCTGAGCAGCGTCGTGACCGTACCTTTTTGTCCCTTGAGCGCATCTTTATTGCAGCAGCCAAAAACAAACCGCTGATGTTGCTCATTGACGATTTACACTGGGGTGACGTGCTTTCGCTCGATTTTTTGCAGCGTCTCCTTAATCTGATCGCTCAGGGTGAACTTCAAGATGGCCAAGCCATGGTCATGATGCTCAGCCGACCGGCAGAAAATCCAGAATCCCAGCTAAGCAAAGTTATTACAAGACTGGCAACACCGCCATTTCAAACTATTTTGCTAAATCGCCTCGACGCAGATCAAGCTGGTGTTCTGATTACAGAGTTGCTGGATCAAGACATTCCTGAAGAGTTAGGGAAGCTCATCATTGAGCATGCACAAGGGAATCCATTCTATGTGGAA
>JANQSK010000234.1 GCA_028284105.1 Anaerolineae bacterium | reverse complement strand
GATTTGGTTTATCCAGATACGGCCGTGCAGTGGCTCGCGCTCATTATCACGCTGTTGCTGAGCTGGATGTTGAGTTTTGGCTGGCGGTTTCTCATTAATTTGGCCGCCTTTTGGTCACCTCAAGCCAAAGGAATTATTCGATTTGGGTTTATGGGGGCTCTCTTCTTTTCAGGCTTTATGATGCCCATTGGTTTATTTCCAGAATGGGTGCAGCAGATCGCCTATCTGACCCCATTTCCATACTTTTTGGATGCCCCTGTTGAAATCTATTTAGGCATTATCACTGGTGCAGAACTGATTCAAACACTTCTGTTTCAGCTTGTTTGGGTAGGCATTTTATTTGGCGCTTGCCAGCTTATATTGAATCGCGGATTTAGACGGTTGGTCATCTTGGGAGGGTAATGATGGGACATACATTCCAAATCTATGCACGTTTAATTAGCGTACAAATTCGGAGCCAAATGCAGTATCGTTTTTCGTTTGTAATGGATTTATTGGCCACCCTGTTTATCACGTTCTTTGAATTTGGGTCACTCGTCTTGGTGCTGCAACGATTTGAGACGCTTGATGGATGGACTGTCGTAGAAGTGGCGCTTCTTGTTGGCTCGGTTGAAATTTCATTTGGCATGATGGATATGGTCTTTAGTGGCTTTGATCCCGCCTTTTTTGGCCGTTTTGTTCGTAAAGGAGAGTTTGATCAGCTCTTATTACGGCCAATCAATATTACTGTACAGGTGATGGGAGCTGAGTTCGCCACACGACGCTTAGGGCGTATTTTTATTGGGGCGGTGATTTTAACAACGGCCGTTATTGCTGTGGATGTCGCCTGGACACCAATAAAGATACTGCTTGTCCCCACGATGCTCATCAGCATGTTCCTCTTCTTCAGCGGACTATTTGTATTTGGGGCAACATTTTCCTTTTGGACAGTGGAGTCAATTGAAGCGATGAATGTGCTGACATATGGGGGCAGTTACTCAATGTCTCATCCCATGAGTGTTTATCAAAATTGGATTCGTCGCTTTTTTACTTTTGTGATTCCAGCCATTTTTCTAAATTATTATCCCGTGCTGGTCATTTTAGAGAAGCCTGATCCGTTCAATATGCCAAGCTTTGCCCCATTTCTTTCACCTGTAGTCGGGATTGCTTTTATCACGGCTGCGCTGCTTTTTTGGCAATTTGGCATTCGACATTACCAATCAACCGGTACATAGGAGCATTGAAATGAACGCAATTATTTCTGTTAAAGAGTTAGAAAAGCATTTCAAAATAAATAAGCATCATAAAGGGGGACTAGGGGCCATTCGCAACTTGTTTAGCCGTGAATTCCAGTTGGTCAAAGCGGTTGATCAAATTAATTTTGAGGTTCAAAAAGGAGAGCTTGTTGGGTATTTAGGTCCGAATGGCGCTGGTAAATCGACCACTATTAAGATGCTAACCGGATTGTTGGTGCCTTCTGGCGGCGAGTTGATGGTAAACGGCCGTATACCGTGGAAAGAGCGCAAAACCTACGTTCAGCGTATTGGGGCAGTGTTTGGGCAACGAACAACGCTGTGGTGGGATTTGCCTGTCATTGAGTCGCTTGAGTTGATTCAACACATTTATCAAATTCCTGATGCCCAATTTAAGCAAAACATAGCAGAATTCAATCAGCTTCTTGAAATGGAGCCATTCCTCAATACGCCTGTGCGCTCGTTGTCTTTAGGGCAGCGGATGCGTGCCGATATCTGTGCCGCCTTACTGCACGATCCAGACCTTCTCTTTTTAGACGAGCCGACGATTGGATTGGATGTGGTGGCTAAAGAACGGATTCGGCAATTTATTCAGCACATCAATCAAACGAAAGGCACAACTATTTTATTAACCACACACGATATGGCTGATGTACAGCGCCTCTGTAGTCGCGTGATGATTATTGACAAAGGTAAGCTGCTTTTTGATGGGGGCTTAGACCAATTGCAGGATCAATTTGGTGGTAAGCGGGAACTGCTGGTTGATTTTAGTGAAATTTATCCTGACGTATCCATTGATGGGGCAGAGGTTTCTGCATTTGAGAACGGGCGAGCAACGTATCAATTTGAGCGACAAGAGATTAGTGCCTCAGCATTAATCGGCCGTATTTCCTCAAAATTTCGTATTCAAGATTTGTCGGTCCGGGAACCTGATATTGAAGCAACAATTCGCCGTATTTATGAAGAAAAACTGTTATAGAATGGGACTCACGCACTCTGAGTATGTCGAAATGTGAAGCTTATCACCTCGACAGGCTCAGTGCCCGCTTTTTGCGTAAGTCCTTTAGAAATTAAAAAAGACAATTTGGTGTCTATGGTCTGGCACCAAGAACAAGCATGCGATTCCGCTTAAAGATGTCAATCATTTCACCCGCAGATTTTTGAGCATCTTCACCCATGAGGAGGCTCGGTGCATCTCCTTCGAATTTCTCGCATACATATTTGTGTGAGTCGTACATGACCGCAAATGCTTGCTGGAATTTATTGATATTGGATTTCATTTCTGGTGGTGGAGATTTGAAGAACTTTTTGAATCTTTTGAGCACGGTTTTTACGAGATAATCATGGTCATGTGACCATAACCCACTGAATCCTTCAGCGTAGCCAAACATTTCTTGACGAACATATTTGTCATACGCTTCATCTCCAAAATCCCCAGTCAGCTTAAAGATGGCGCTGACACCCCAAAGGATTTGAGTAATGCGATCAAGTTCTTCTTTGGCTTGATTCATATCGTTGTTATTTAAATGTTGTTCAAATTTATTAAATGCTAGGATTAAACCTTGGACTAATGCAAAAAACAGATGATGTCCTGCTTGCCAACGAGATTTTGCTTCGGATAATTCTTGTTCTGAAATCATGCGGGTTCCCCTATATCAAAAAGCTGTAAAGTAGACTCAACCGCCACGCGAAGTAGTGGGATTTCGATGACGGTCATGTGATGGTCTGATTTGCTCATGTCCTGTAGAGCTCGAGCATAGGTGAGTAATAAACCATGAATGTAGGTTTGGCCTGTTTGCTCGGTTGCCCGTCCAACGTTGAAAAACTCATCATAAATGTCGAATTTCTTGGCTCGTTGTACGGCCGTATCTTCTTTAGGAAGGGCATCTTCAAGCGTCTTCAAGGCACGCTCAATACAGGTGATAATGTCTACCGTTTGAGCATTAAAAGGAAGACTTAGAAAATCTTGGAGCGCTAGTTTTTGCTCGATAGACAACTCTGTTGTTTCGAGAAGATTGTTTAACGAATTGGGCATTGGAAGGTAAACGGCCGTTTGATTGGGACTGTTTGATAAGGGCAGTTGGGGTGTTGTGGAAAGTGTCATTTTTTATCATCCTTATGCTTATAAACAAGATTATATTTGTGTAATAGTTTCCAAGTCAAATAGAAATTTGATGAAAAAATGTTGAAGATAAATTAAATTTTGCATAAATTGCTGTTTGAAAAATATAATTGAGGGCATGATGCTCGACTTGGGTATTTTCTTCGATAAAATTTTGTCGAATAGGAATTAATGAGATGAAGCTAGATGAGACAGACATCACCATTTTGAAATATTTGCAACAGGATTCTTCAATCAGTAATGTCAAATTAGCCGGCATGGTAGGCTTATCTCCCGCGGCGACCTTGGCACGTGTCAAAAAATTAGAACAAGAAAGATATATTTCGGGGTATGGAGCCGTGGTTGATAAAGAAAAGCTGGGATATGGCCTATTGTGTATGGTTCAGGTTTCTCTTGAAACACATGAGGTCAAGCTAGTGAAGAAATTTCGCGAGCAAATTCAAATGATGCCAGAGGTGCTAGAATGTTACTTTTTAACGGGTCAAAGTGATTACTTATTAAAAGTGGCCGTAAAAGATCGCAAAGCATTGGAATATTTTTTGGTTAATACGTTGACTCCCGCTGCAGGCGTGTCTCGTTTGCAGACCAGTGTGGTGTTGAGTGAAGTTAAAACGAGCAGTGTGTTAGCACCTGTTTAATGAGGAGAGAGATGAGCACAGTTGAAATGATAGAAGCGGCGCGGGATAGAATACGGCCGTATATCCGCCGAACGCTTTTAGACGAATCCACTTATTACAGCCAACAGATTGATGCTAATGTCCAGTTTAAATGTGAAAATTTACAAGTGACAAACTCCTTTAAGGCACGCGGTGCTTTAAATAAAACATTGTCCCTAAGTGATGCAGAACGTGAAGCTGGCATCGTGACGGCCTCAACGGGAAACCACGGAGCTGCATGTGCATTTGCCATGAAGCAAGTCGGTGTGAAAGGGATTGTGTTTGTTCCTGAAACGGCCGTAGATACTAAATTAGCAGCGATTGAGCGACTCGGGGCAGAAATCAAAAAATTTGGGACAGACGGTCTGGATGCTGAGCTAGAAGCGCGTTCATTTGCCGACCGAAACGGGATGACCTTTATTTCGCCTTATAACGATCCCTTTGTCATGGCTGGTCAAGGCATGATTGGTGTAGAACTATTGGAGCAACAACCCAACTTAGATGCCGTTTTCATCTCAGTTGGTGGAGGGGGCTTGATTGGAGGTATTTCTACTTATCTCAAAGCAAAGAATCCTGACATCCAAATCTATGGATGCTCACCACAAAATTCACAAGTAATGGCTGAGTCTGTGAAAGCCGGCGAAATTTTGGATTTGCCTTCATTACCTACATTGTCAGATGGCACAGCGGGTGGTGTTGAGCAAGGCTCAATCACTTTTGAAGCATGTCGAACGCATGTCGATACCTACCTCTCTGTGACAGAAGAAGAGATTGCTGAAAGCATGAGAACCTTCATGAATGCACAACATATGCTCATTGAAGGGTCAGCAGGTGTTGCAATTGCTGGGTTAATGCAGGTCAAAGCGCAATTGAAGGGAAAAAATGTCGCGGTCGTTTTATGTGGTGCCAATATTAGCCTTTCCGTGCTTAAATCGATTTTATAGTTTCGCTAATAAGGGTTTTGTGAATGAAGATTAGTCGTGAGTTGGTTAACGGCCGTGTTGCCCGTGGATTTGAAAAGGTACAAGATATCTTTGTCTCTCAATTTGAAGCCGGTTTGGAAATCGGATCCGCCTGTGCGGTTTTTTATCAAGGGGAATGCGTTGTTGATTTATGGGGTGGGTACCAAGACGTTCGGCAAGAAAAGCTTTGGGAAGAAGATACCTTAGCGCTCATTTTTTCAAGCACAAAAGGGGTGGCGGCCATGTGTCTTGCCATTGCTCATTCCCAGGGATGGTTAGATTATGAGGCCCCTGTCGCCACCTATTGGCCTGAATTTACGCGTCACGGCAAAGAAAAGATTACGGTGAGACAGCTGTTGGCGCATCAGGCAGGGCTATGTGCGATGGATATTTTGTTATCTGTGCAGGATTTAGCTGATTTGACCTATGTTGATGCAGTCATTGCTGCCCAAAAGCCATTATGGACCCCTTCAGAATTTCAGGGATATCACACCTACTCAATGGGGTGGTATATGAATGGGTTAATGCGTCACGTTGATCCTCAGAAACGCTCGATTGGTCTCTTCTTGAGAGATGAAGTCGCTGAGCCACTTGGCTTAGATATGCGATTAAGCTTGCGAAATTCATCTCCTAAAGAGATTGCTGATGTTGAGTCTAGGCTAGCAAATTTTTATGCACCAATGCCCTTCCTTGAAGGAGCAAAGAATTTTCAAAATATCAATCGAAAATTTGCAAAAGCCTTATTAACGAAAGGAACCCTGACGCGACGTTCATTTGCATCGCCACGCGTATTTGGGTTTGAGGATTGGAATAAACGGCCGTTGCGCTCCATTGAACTTCCCTCATCCAATGTGATGTGCACCGTGCGTGATTTGGCAAAACTGTATTCGATTTTTTCTACACAAGGGGAAAAACTTGGTGTCAAACCAGACACGTTGGCACTTGTTAAAGAACCCGCTGTTCCACCTACAAAAAGCCGTGTTGATTTAGTGATGAAGGCCGAAACTTCTTTTTCGCTTGGTTTCAATAAACCAACCCAGCGTCATCCTTTTGGTACTTCCTCAGTAGCGTTTGGCACGCCAGGAGCTGGTGGCTCATTTGGCTATGCAGATCCAGGAACGGGCATCGCTTTTGCCTATGCCATGAATAAGCCTGGTTATTATTTGGTGAATGATCCGAGGGAGGATGCGTTATCAAAAGCGGTGTTTGAGTGTGTGAAAGAACTGGCAATTAAAAATTGAGATAGCTATGAATGCAATTCAGGCATCGACAGGCTCAGCCGTCGCCTTATTTTACTGCCGTAAATAAGAATCGATTGACACAGAAGAAATATTCTCCAGCATCACTGCGCTTTTTCAAATCTGCAACGTAAGCATCGGCTTGCTCTTGGGTGACACGCCCTTTTTCTAGTTCGCTGCGCAGCATGTAAGTTACCATACCTGCTGAGTAGTTGTCAGGCAGATAGCTTGTGTTGATGATGGGGATGCCTTGGACGGAAACGGCCGTAAATCCAGCTTGCCGCAAAAGCATGGAAAGCTTACCCGGCAAATGAGGGCTTGGGATAGAGGCCTCCCATCCATCAAATAGCGATTTGGTGAAAGACTCATCCATCGTATTAAACAGCACACCGCGCCAATCAGTCTCCACAATAGCAATGCGCCCTCCCTTTTTTAGGATCCGGTGCATTTCAGCCAATGCTTTAGGGACGTCTGGTAAATACAAAAGGAGTTGGGCACAGGTGACGGCATCAAAGCTATTGTCTGGTTCATGGAGGGTCGTGACAGACGCTTCTTGAATATCAATTTGAGAGATATCAGTACAGCGTTTTTGGGCCAGTTTGATCATCGATGGGCTATTGTCGATCCCCAAAATACGGCCGTTTGTTCCCACAGCCAGCGCCAGCTCTTGGGTAAGAAGGCCCATCCCACAACCGACATCAAGAACATGTTCCCCCGCTTGCAAATGTAACGCTGCAATGGTGCGTGAGCGTTGATTCACAATTTCGGGCATCAAATAGCCACGTTCAGTCTCTTTAGAAAGCTGTTCATCATATTCGACCATATCACCCAACCCAAGCCCTCAATGGACATGCCGTTCTATTCTCTCTTCTCTTTACTCTCTACTATCTACTCTTTTCGCAATTTCTTCCCGTACAACAGGGGCTACCTTTGTGCCTAATAGCTCAATTGCGTGCATCACCTGCTTGTGGGGCATTGTGCCAACACTGAGTTGAAGCAAAAATCGATTGTGATTAAAGATGCTGTGTTGATAGAGGATTTTTTCAATCACTTCATCTGGACCGCCAATAAAATTGGCGCCTCGAAGAGTGGTTGAAGCCTCAAATTGCTCGCGCGTCATTGGTGGCCAGCCGCGTTCACGGCCGATTTTAGTCATGACCTGATGGAATGGCGGGAAGGCTTCCTCTATGGCCTGTTGCTTGCTTTCGGCTAAGTGGCCGTGTGAATTGATGCTGAGACGGAACTTATTCGGATCATGTTCATAGTGTGCCCACACTTTACGATACAAATCTGTAAGTGGGCCAAACTGTTCTGGAATGCCGCCAATGATGGCAAGCGCCATTGGCAATCCCAAAGTGCCCGCCCGAATGACTGAGTCTGGTGTGCCACCAACTGCCACCCAGATGGGAAGCTGTTCTTGATACGGCCGTGGATAGATGCCTTGATGGTTTAAGCTGGCTCGATGCTCCCCTGACCAGCTCACCATTTCTTCTTCCCGTATTTTTAATAGTAGCTCTAATTTTTCAGAAAAGAGTTCGTTGTAATTACTTAAATCGTATCCAAAAAGTGGAAATGATTCGATAAATGAGCCGCGCCCCGCCATGATTTCAGCCCGACCTTGAGAGACTAAGTCGAGCGTGGCAAACTGTTGAAATACCCGTACAGGATCATCAGAACTAAGAACCGTGACAGCACTGCTTAGCCGAATTTTAGAAGTTCGGGCCGCAATAGCCGATAAAATAACCGAGGGGGCTGACGAGACAAAATCGGGTCGATGATGCTCACCTAACGCAAAGACATCTAACCCGACCTGTTCAGCGAGTTCAACAGATTCAATGAGGTTTTGAATGCGCTCGATCGCCGTCATCATTTCGCCCGTGTGCGGGTCAGGCGTTAATTCTGCAAATGAATACAGACCAATTTCAAAAGGTGGTTTTCTATTTTGTTCCATTCTTTGATTTTACTCTGAATATTGGATAAAACACGATGAATGATAGAAATGAATCATATTTTTCGAAAGCTTTGATCAACAACAGATATTGAACAAAAACTGATGAATGAAAAAAGAAATCAATATTCTCGAACTTGGTTTGAATATTTCTTAGAAACACGGCCGTTTACCCAACAGGAAGTTGCTTTTATCCAGCGTCAAATCCCTTTGAATTCGTTTTCCAGAATTTTAGATGTCTGCTGTGGGCAAGGCCGTATTTCAAATGAGCTTGCTCGACAAGGGTATGATGTTGTTGGGATTGATTTGGATCAAGCGGCACTCGATATTGCGCGGGATGCTGGATTAGAAACGGCCGTTTATCAACAGCTTGATATGCGTAAC
Source organism: Anaerolineae bacterium (assembly GCA_028284105.1). Taxonomy (GTDB): domain Bacteria; phylum Chloroflexota; class Anaerolineae; order Promineifilales; family Promineifilaceae; genus QQUD01. Next base: position 818 of record JANQSK010000234.1, on the reverse strand, counting down.
CTAGTGCAGATAGACGGTCAATTTAATGCTGTTTTGCTCATTTGGCAGAGTTTTGGTTACTTTGATGAAGAAACCAATTTGGCAATTCTGGAGCAAATCAGTCAGAAACTGAGAACTGGCGGGCGTTTTATCCTTGATATTTACAATCGCGCCTATTGGGAAATGAATCAATCTTCCGGGACATTTAGTCGTAAAGATGTTGATATTCAATTTAAAAACAGCATGTCGGGTAACCGACTATTAGCCCAGCTCGACTACGGGGAAATAGGAGAGGCAGAATCATTTGAATGGCAACTCTTTTATCTGAGCGAAATCGAAGCAGTTGCTTTGAAGTATGGATTGAAGCTATTACTAAGCTGTGCCGAAAGTGGTGAGGAGAAACCGGTGTCTAATCAATATGCTCAAATGAATCTTGTTTTTGAAAAGGTAGTGTGATCATGTTAATCAAAGCGGTGGTTTTTGACATTGGGGGTGTGTTGGAGTACACGCCTGATTTGGGAGTTAAAGAGGCTTGGGCGAAACGACTTGGGATGTCAGACGAGGTTTTTAACGGCCGTATTGCACCCATTTGGAAAGCCGGCTCCATCGGAACAATCACTGAAGAAGAGGTCCATCATAAGCTAGAAACAGCATTGGAGATTGATGCAGAAACGGTTAACGCATTTATGCATGATATTTGGCACGAATATTTAGGAACAGCCAATCAACCGTTGATTAACTACTTTGTTTCACTCAAAGAACGGGTTCAAACAGCGATTATTAGTAATAGCTTTGTCGGTGCCAGAAAACGAGAAGAGGCACTCTATCGTTTTCATGAG
>JANQSK010000520.1 GCA_028284105.1 Anaerolineae bacterium | reverse complement strand
CAATCACCGAATTACCCGCCGCAAGCGCCGGGCCTATCTTCCAAGCAAGCATCAACATGGGGAAGTTCCACGGCAGCACTGCACCTACAACACCGATAGGCTCTCTTACGATGATGGCTAATGCATCATCCCCTGTGGGAGCTGTTTGATCGTAAATTTTATCAATCAATTCGGCATGCCATTTGATGGTATGAATCGTTTCTGGAATGTCGATCTCTTCACAATCTCGAATAGGCTTACCGCTATCTAGACTCTCTAAAACGGCCAGTTCACGTCGATTTCTAGTGATCATTTTACACAATCGAATCAGCACATCTTTACGCTCAGAAGGATCCATTGTGCGCCATCGACCGTCATCAAACGCTTCACGCGCTTTCGATACCGCATAGTCCACATCTTCAGCACCACAATTGGCAATCTCAGCCAATGATTCTCCTGTAGCTGGATTAATGGATGGAAAGGTTTTTCCAGACTTCGCTGGGCGAAAACTGCCATTTACGAAGCTATTGGTTGGTAAAATGAGCTCTTCAGCAATCGTTTTGTATTCTTCATGTGTTAATAGGTTCGTCATAATTCTAATTAGCTAGTCAGCCAGTCAGCTAGTCAGCTAATCAGCTGAAACGCTGAAATGCTGAAATGCTGAAATGCTAATAAGCTATTCCTCCATTATCCCCGCAATTGTTTTCTTTAATGTCGTCACGACTTGCACCAATTCTCGTTTATCATCTTTGGTTAACGGCCGTAATGGCGCCCTTGGAGGGCCCGCTTTTAAGCCCATCATTTCACAGCCATACTTCACACATTGAACAAATTTGCCCCCTTGTTCAAGCACCCGCATTAATGGCAACATCGCTGACATGATACGACGTCCTTTGTTAAAGTCATTTTGCAAGATACACGTTTCATAGAGCGCAATATGCTCTTTTGGCAAGAAGTTAGAACCTGCACAGACCCACACTTTGGCACCCCAAGCAAAAAATTCTAGCGCTTGATCATCCATGCCACAGCCCAAACCAATGTGCGGATAATCGCGGGCAAGCATGTGCACACGATTGATATCACCGGAGCTTTCTTTAATGGCCATGAAATTCTTAGAACGACCCACCCGATCTAAATATTCGGGGCCCATCATTGTCCCTGTACGGTGTGGATAGTTGTAAAGCATAATCGGTAAATTAGCGGCACGATCGATTCGCAAGGCGTGCATCGCATTTTCTAAATCGGTAGGCACAGCATACGGTGGGGAGTTAATTAGGATAGAATCAGCCCCCATTTCTCGTGCTGCCTTCGCTAATTCGATGCTCTCTTCAGTACGGGTAGAGCCCACGCCTATCATGAGTTGAGTACGGCCGTTAATCACATCCTTTGCCAACTTTGCCATCTCAATACGTTCTTCAAACGTTTGAGCATAATATTCACCCGTCGAGCCACCAACCAAGATGCAATGAATACCGTTCTCAATTAAATATTCACACATCTCCCCAAACGCCACCTTATCAATCCCACCATTGTCATCATGGGGAGTGATAATTGGCGTGAATATGCCTTCCATTTTCATACGATTGCACCTCTCATCTCTCTTCTAATATTCCTGATTCAATCCACCATCTGCCGGAATCTGCTCTTCTCGTTTAGCAATATAAGCCAACAGTTCATCCTCAATGGCCGGATCGAGTTTCGGTTCTTCATACGCTTTGAGCAATTTACGCGCATGTTCAAGCGCACGCTGATTGACATCTTTTGAGCCATCAGCCATCCACTGCTCTATTGAATTGTTGTCAAACAGCTCAGGCATGAAAAATCCCCGCTGAAAGTTCTCTAACGTGTGTGGATGTCCTAAGTAATGTCCACCTGGACCAATGTCTCGTACGGCAGATAAAGCCTCATCGAAATCATCCCAACGTGGCCCCTCTGTCATGCGATAACCCATGGCACATTGCTCTGCATCCACAACGAACTTTGCCACTGAGCAGTGCATCCCTGCTTCATTCCAGCCAGCTGAATGCCAAATGTAATGTGCCCCCGACAAAAGCACAGCCATCATCGTAGACGCGCTTTCATATCCCGCTTGCGCATCAAATGTTTTAGCACCACCCAATGTGTTTGAGGTTCGCCAAGGCACATCATAAAAACGTGCCATCTGCCCAATCATAAAGTTCATAAGTGAAATTTCTGGCGTCCCTGCCATCGGTGCCCCTGACTTCATCGAGACAGTTGACAAATAATGTCCGTAGATGACTGGTGCTCCTTTCCTCACCAATTGGCTATACGCAAGAACCGAGAGCGCTTCTGCGTTTAACTGCACAACTGCAGGCACTGTTGAAGCAGGAGTATTGGCCCCACCTAACACAAAGGGGGAACACAAAACAGGCTGCTTATGTCTTACAAAGGCTCGAAGTGAACTGAGCATTGTTTCATCCCAAACAAGCGGCGAATTTCCATTGACATTGCCTGTCACTACCGGATGCTCTTCTAAATACTCTCGCCCACCAAACAAGATCTCACACATGTCCAAAACGTCTTCAGCATTTTTGCCAGAAGTGGTCATACCCATAAACGTCTTGTCAGAATATTTCATTGATGAATATGTGATGCGTAAATGACGATGTGCCACAGGATGATCCATGGGCTCAACGATATGGTGAGCCGATGAATGAATTGCTGGCAGCATATGTGACAGCTTATGAAACATCGCTAAATCATCCAAGGTTGGATTTCGACGCACATCATTCAAATCACGCAAATAGGGGGCTCCCGTCATTGGGACAAAAATAGAATGAGGCCCTCCCAACTGAACGCTTTTATGCGGATTGCGTGCATGGAGTGTGATGTCTTTGGGAATTGATTTGATCAACTCACGAACCATTTCTCGGTCAATATAAACGAGTTCACCATCGACCTTGGCACCTGCCTTTTTCCAATCTTCAATGGCTGTCGGATCGCGAAATAAAACACCGACTTCTTCTAAAATGCGCATCGACTCATGATCGATTTTTCGAATCTGCTCTTCATCTAAGGGTTCAACAACGGGTAAATTGCGTTTTAATGTGGGCAGCATCTTTGTATCGATTTTGAGTCGAATCTTTTGCCGCGCCGCTCGCCCGCGTCGCTTTGTGGGAGTTGTTGTCATGGGAAATTCCTCTTCGTTTTTTAGTTTTTCTTCTCTTTACGCTATGCTTTCGCTCTCATACCCCATTGCTTCAGATATCTGTTGTGCATATTTCATGACGGTTTGGGCTAACAACGGCCGTTTCTCAGCCGAAATTCGTGACGATGGTCCCCCAATACATAAAGCCGCCTGCACCTCTCCATGAAGGTTAAAAATAGGTGCTGCCACAGCCGACAAACCAATCTCTAGTTCATTGATTGTTGTAGCATATCCGAGCTCTCGCACTTGATTTAATTCTTCAATAAGGGAATCAAAAGAGTTAATCGTGTCAGGTGTAAGCTGTGTTATTGGCGTGCTTGATAGGTTCTCAATAGATTGGTAAGCAAGGAGCACTTTGCCAGTAGATGTCGTATGGGCAGGAAAGCGTGCTCCAATAAATTGCGACATGCCCAGCAAATATTGACCAAGCACTTCCTCAATGACTAAGGATGTTGGTTGGCCATCCTCATCCAGCCACAATATATCAATCGTGGCTGATTCGGCCGTTTCTTGCACAATCTTTTTCAGGAAGGGTTGGGCCACAACGCGCAGATGATTCGAGCGAATAGCTCGCCCTCCAAGCGCGATGAGCTTGGCTCCCAGAGCATAATCCCCAAACTCGTTTTTACGAACAATACCTTCTGCCTCAAGCGCAGCCATGATGCGAAAAACCGTGGTTCGT
>JANQSK010000188.1 GCA_028284105.1 Anaerolineae bacterium | reverse complement strand
GTTCATGCCCCTATTTTTAGGGTTTGCTATTTTGGCTGGTACATTCCCATTCCACAACTGGTCACCTGATGGTCATGTGGCTGCGCCAACGGCCGTTTCTATGATTCATGCAGGCGTATTGATGAAGTTGGGTGCTTACGCTTCTATGCGTGTGGGGATTCAAATTCTTCCAGAAGGCACCGTGTTTTGGATGCCGTTCGTAATCATTCTGACATTAATAAACGTTGTGTATGGGTCTTTAATTGCACTCAGGCAACGAGACATGAAATACATGATTGGGTATTCATCTGTGAGCCATATGGGGTTGGTTGCAATGGGTTTTGCGACCTTGAATCTCAATGGTTACATCGGTGCTGGTGTCCAAATGGTGAGCCACGGTGTCATGACAGCCCTCTTCTTCTCGGTAGTGGGTATGATTTACGACCGAGCCCATACTCGAAACATTGACGACCTTGATGGGATGGCAAAAGTGCTTCCTTGGGGAGCTGTTGCCTTCATTATTGGGGGCCTGGTTTCGATGGGTATGCCCGGTCTTTCCGGGTTTGTGGCTGAGTTCCCCATTTTCCTTGGCGTTTGGCAAGGGAACGGGCTTGACCTCTCTAGTTTTGGCACAGCCTTCAATCTAAATCCCAGAGACTTTTACACATGGGTTGCAATTCTTTCTGCACCACCCATTGTAATTACAGCCGCTTACATTTTGCGTGCTGTCGGTAAAGTGTTCTTTGGTGAATATGATGCAGAAAAATGGCACGATATGCGTCCAATTATGGCAATTGATAAAGTTGTTTTGGTTGGTTTCGTTGTCATTTTGATCGTGATTGGGGTTTATCCCGATATTATTGTTCCAATGGTTGAGTCAGGTATGGCACCTGTGATTGACCGACTCAATGAAGTTTCAGAAGCGGCTACTTTGATAGATACGGTTCAGGCCGGCGCTTCCAATATTTTCCCATAGTTGGGAGGTGCGTAAGTGAATGAAATTTTTTCAATGTCTTGGGTAGCGGCGCTTGTGCCAGAAATTATGCTGGCCGTCCTTCTTTTCGCTCTCCAAATTTACGACCGTTTTGAACGACCCGAACAAAAAAGCAAGCTAGGCGTGTTTACAGCTTGGGGTGCGTTCATTATCTTGGTAGTGACATTAGGTTTATGGTTTTTGGGAAACGAACCTAATAGCGCTGCATCTTTAGAGGAAAGCCTCATTTGGGGTGGCATGATTCGTCATGACCTTGTGACGCTTGTATTCCGCGTTATGTTCCTCTCAGCACTTGCAACAACAGCACTTATTTCTCTGGATGTAGAGAAGTTACAGCGAATTGAATATTATCTCTTGTTAATCACAGGCACGATGGGCTTCAGTCTAATGGCTGCTTCTTCAGACCTCATCATGCTATATGTGGCTTTGGAAATGGCTAGTATTTCATCGTATGTTTTGGCTGGGATTATTAAAACGAATGATAAATCCTCTGAAGCCGGTATGAAATACTTTGTCTACGGTGCGTTTGCAACCGGTCTCATGCTTTATGGTATGAGTTTGGTTTATGGTGTCACTTCTCAAACGAATCTTTACATTATTGGCGATTTCTTGCGTAGCAGTGCTCCATTGAGTGCCGATTTAACGGCCGTTCTTCTTTTAGCATCGGTCATGATCGTCGCTGGGTTTGGCTTTAAAATTTCGGCCGTGCCTTTCCACTTCTGGACCCCAGACGTTTACGAAGGTTCACCCACAGCCTTTACAGCTTTTGTTTCAACAGCATCAAAGGCTGCAGGTTTTGCGGTATTTATCCGCGTTTTCTCTGCTGGTGTTTTGGGTGACCCAAGCCCAGCTAGTCCTTGGTGGGCAATGCTTGTGGCAATGTGTATTGTCACCATGTCACTGGGCAACTTTGTAGCCATCTTCCAAAAGAATGTAAAGCGGCTTTTGGCATACTCAAGTATCGCCCAAGCCGGTTACGCAATGATTGGTCTTGTAACCTACACCCCAGACGGGTCAGGCGCAACCATGTTCTACTTGTTGATGTATGTGTTTACTAACGTTGCCGCCTTTGGTGTCATCATCATGATTAGCAACGTTTCGAACTCGGATCAGCTCGAAGATCTATACGGATTGAATCGCCGTTCTCCATACTTAGCATTGATTATGCTTTTAGCATTGCTTTCGCTGGGTGGAATTCCACCAACAGCTGGGTTCTTAGGTAAATTCTTTATCTTTAGAGCAGCTATTGACGCTGGGTTCTGGTGGCTTGCGCTGATTGGTATTTTGAATGCATTTGTAGCGCTTTATTACTATCTCAATATCGTGAAATATATGTACTTGTACGATGCACCAGAAGATGCAGCACAAGATATTCCTGTTTCACGTGGTGGTTGGGTTGGACTCGCAGTTTCAACCATCTTGATCTTAATTTTGGGTGTCATTCCAGGTTTTGCTTACGATTGGACCCTTAATGCCGCACAGGCATTTTATTCACTGCTAGGATAGGGGTTTTCACCAGAGAAAATCCCTTTTGGAATCTATTGTCACCATCTTTGATTGTGATATAATTCCCAAACTAGCTCAGAGAAAGCTATGGACTCTAAACAATCACAACCATTAAGTCTGGCATTGACTTTGACCAGTGTGATGAGTCAAGTAGGGTGCGTGGTTGTTCTGCTTATCGGTTTAGCACTCGGGGCTGGTATCCTGCTCGATAACTTCCTAGAGACGAATCGAATCTTTACAGCAATATTCATCATTGGTAGCTTTCCAGTTACCATCTACGTTGTATTGCGCCTTGTTATACGGGCTCAAAAACAATTGATAGACGAGGCCAATAAGACGGAGGATAAGTCAGAGGCATGAAAAAAAGATATATAGTTTATCTATGTTTACTAGGTTTAATTGGACTTAGTGTTTGGTTGGCACCATTACGGCCATTCATTCAGCTTCCCGGTGAAACAATTATCCGATGGGAAGAAGGTTCCCCTCTAAAAGGGACCATGGCATTTGGTTTTGGCTTTACCAACACATTTTTAGCAGCTTTACTCGGCTTCGCTGTACTTTTAATTATTGCATTTTCTTTGAGAGCAAAATCTCGTACAGCCGATGAAATTCCAACTGGCGCCTATAATTTCTTTGAAATGATCATCGAGATGGCGTATGGCTATGTTGAAAACTCAGCCGGTAAATGGACCAAACAATTTTTCCCATGGTTTATGACGCTTATTTTGTGGGTCGTCACTGTGAACTGGATGGCTTTATTGCCAGGGTTCGACTCTATTGGTAAGTGGGAAACAAGTGGTGAAATTGCTATTCACAAATATGAAACTGAAAATGGCAAGAAGCCAAAGGGTGAAGTTTACGATGCATTGGAGGCTGCCGCTCTTGAGGAAAATAGCCAAGGTTTACGCAATGGTCTGTTTCTCTTAAATCCTCAAACAAACGCAGTTGATAGTGCGCCACTCGGCCCTGAAAGCCATCACGCGCCAACTGGATTGAATCCTGAAGCGGCAGACTGGACCATTGTTCCTTATTTGCGACCTGCTGCGACAGACTTGAACTTTACATTTGCTCTGGCGATTATTTCAGTAATTATGACCCAGGTTTACGGTATGCGTGCCCTCGGTGGCAGATACTGGCTCAAGTTCTTCCCATTTTATCGGGGTAAAGGTGACGAGATTGCCCAAAACCCACTTGGTGTTATGGACATCGGTGTTGGTATTTTGGAATTCATTTCAGAAGTTTTCAAAATCGTTTCGTTTGCTTTCCGGCTTGTGGGTAACATCTTTGCGGGTATGGTTCTCCTTTTCGTAATTGGTTCACTTTTACCTGCAGCGAACTTGCTCTTCTATCATCTCGAATTTGGTATCGGTCTCTTACAGGGTGTTGTATTCGCTCTCTTGACCTTGACCTTTATGGCTGGTGCAACTGAAGACCACCACGGTGAAGAGCATCACTAAAATTTCGTAAATTCTTAGCAGTTAATTTTTAATTGTTAATTTGTTATTAGTTAAAAAATTAAACCGAAGATTCGGTCAAATATTTAGAATAAAGATATAATTATCTTTGGAGGATTTTCATTATGGATGTAGCAGCTGCAGAAGCTCTGGCTCAAGGGCTCAAATTTTTAGGTGCAGGCTTAGCGATGACTGGTGCTATTGGTGCTGGTGCTGGTGTAGGTATTGTTGTAGGTGGTGCTGTTCAAGGTATTGCTCGTAACCCAGATGCCGCAGGTACGATTCAAGGTAACATGATTTTGGGTGTTGCGTTGGCGGAAGCTGTTGCTATTTACGCACTTGTTGTTTCATTGATTTTGATTTTCGTTGCTTAATCGGAAAGCTGTTTAGAACATAAGAGAGGATATGCAATGGCTGCATTAGGTATTAATATTGGCTACTTAGTAATGCAAATTCTTCTCTTCTTGATCTTGATGATGGTCTTGAGAAACTATCTCTACGAACCAGTCATCAATGCTCTCGAAGAGCGGAAAGCAAAAATCGCAAAAGGGTTGGAAGACGCCCGTCAAGCGGCAATCGCTCGTGATAACGCAGATGCCGAAGCAAAGAAAATCTTGGATGAAGCGCGCGCTGATGCTGCGAAAGCTCGTCAAGAAGCATCTTCTTCTGCAGAAGAACAAGCGAAAGGTATTGTTGCTGCTGCGAACGATGAAGCAAAACAAATTGTTGCAAATGCTGGATCAGAAGCTGAAGACGAACGAAATCGCATTTTGTCTGACGCTCGCGGTCAAATCGCTTCTATTGCGATTGCTGCTGCTAACAAATTGGTTGGTGAAGCACTTGATGAAAAG
>JANQSK010000134.1 GCA_028284105.1 Anaerolineae bacterium | reverse complement strand
GGATATCGATGTACTGGTTGAAACTATCCGAGGGGTTTCATACTTCAATGCTGGGCAAGATTGTGCCCAACCCTGCCGCATCATGGCCACAGATGGCGTCTATGACAAACTAGTTGCAGAGCTTGAAAGCGCCGTCAGCTCCATCAAAATGGGCACACAAAAAGAAGAAGGCGTTGAAATGGGGCCTATGATTTCATCAGGACAGCGGGAACGTGTTTCTGGCTTTGTTGAAAGAGCACGCGAGACGGCAGAAATTATCACAGGGGGTCAGTCAGGCTCAGGCAATGGCTTCTTCTATCAACCTACCGTTGTGGCCAATGTCAACAATGATGCTGAAATTGCCTGTAGTGAAGTATTCGGTCCAGTTGTCTCCGTTTCACGTTTCTCAGATACAGAAGAGGCGATTAAATGGGCCAATGCCAGCGATTACGGTTTGGCCTCCTCTGTTTGGACTAAAGATGTAGGCCGAGCGATGCAGGTGAGCAGCCGTTTGCGTTACGGCTTTACATGGGTCAATACACATGGTGTCGCCTCTCCAGAAATGCCGTGGGCCGCGATGAAAGGGTCGGGTAATGGCAGCGATATGTCCGTTTATTCGCTGGATGCATATACGGCCGTTCGGCACGTTATGATCGCCCATTAACTGTTCCGAAGTTTCTAAGTTTAAAGACATGTTCGCAAAAGCTTCGGAACCTCAAGGAAACGAAATTTGAAGCTGTCTTTTTATTCAATACAGGAACTTCGTTTCACTTAGGCACACCACTGGTCGAATATCATTCTTAATTGAAGCATGCTCATCATCAAATTTTGCAAATAAGCTACCCTTGGGCAAAATTAGGTATTCATTAAGGGAAGAGAAGCGAGAAAGCTGATGAGCAAAGTCCAACTCACCAACGTTTGCAAAATCTTTGGCCCAAGTCCAAAGCATATTTTATCAACCTTAGATCCCGAAGCCTCAAGGGCTGATATTTTAAATGACACAGGGCATGTGATTGCTGTTCGGGATGTCAATATAGATATTTCTGAGGGTGAGATCTTTGTCGTAATGGGCCTTTCTGGCTCTGGCAAATCAACGCTTATTCGATGCCTGTCTCGACTCATTGAACCAACAGGTGGCCAAGTCGTGATCAACGGCCAAGATGTAACCGCAATGAACGACGAACAATTACGGGAACTTCGCCGAAAAACGGTTAGCATGGTGTTCCAGAGATTTGGCCTATTTCCTCATCGTACGGTTCTTGATAATGTCGGATATGGGCTTGAAGTTCAGGGGTTATCAAAAAACGAATGTCACGCCAAAGCGTCTGATATCCTTGGCTTAGTGGGGCTGGCTGAATGGCAGCATCATTATCCGCACGAATTAAGCGGTGGCATGCAGCAGCGTGTCGGTTTGGCACGGGCGTTAGCTGTTGATCCTGAAATCTTGTTATGTGATGAGCCGTTTAGTGCCCTCGATCCGTTGATTCGACGAGATATGCAAAATGAGCTGCTTCATCTGCAAAAAAGCCTCAAGAAAACAATTATCTTTATCACCCACGACTTTTTAGAAGCCTTAAAAATTGGGGATCGTATTGCCATCATGAAAGATGGTGAAATTGTACAAATTGGGTCACCTCAAGACATTGTGAGCAACCCTGCAAACGACTACGTACGTGACTTTGTCCAAGATGTACCTCGCTCACGTGTGTTAACTGCAAAATCCATCATGACTTCTATTCGTTCAGACGCCATTCACAAAGTGACAGAAGTTCATGAAAACATAACCCTTGAAGAATTAATTCCAATCGTCGCACCACTGTCAGACCCAATAGCCGTTGTTAATCATGCGGGACAACAGATCGGACAGGTTGACCGAGCATCAGTCATGATGGCGTTGGCAAACCAAAAAGACCAGGCATAGGGCGATTTTTGATATGGCGACCTTAACGACTCCAAACAGTTCATCTAAAAGGCAGCCGCCTGTGACGGGCCTGATTTTGTTGGGACTTCTGATTGGGTTCTTCTTTCTAGCAACGGCCGTTCCCATCTTAGACACCTTCCCGGAAAGCTGGAACATTGGGTTGCGAGACCCCCTCAACGAATTTAAACGTTGGGTCGTTGTTAACCGATCTGAAGATCATTGGCTGTTTTTGTTTATCTTTGAGCCATTTACGGCCGTTCTTGATTTCTTTATCCGATTATTAGAAGATTTCTTGGTTTGGCTCCCGTGGCCTGTCACCATTTTGGCATTCTTTTTCACAGCGAACTACTTTTCAGGATTGCGATTGGGTTTGCTCGTCACAGCATGTCTTTTGCTGATGGGACTGTTTGGGCTTTGGGAAGAAAGCATGGAAACCTTGGCCCTCATGTCCTTTTCAGTCATCGTTTCTTTACTGATAGGCATCCCATTGGGCATCTGGGCCGCCCGAAACGATCGGGTTGATAAAATTTTGCGACCCATTATGGATACGATGCAGACAATGCCCATTTTTGTCTACCTCATTCCTGTCCTTCTCTTTTTTGGTGTGGCTCGTGTTCCCAGTGCAATTGCCACCATTATTTATGCGCTTCCCCCTGCGGTGCGTTTAACAAGCCTCGGTATTCGAAACGTGCCAGCTGACGCACTTGAAGCCGCAGATGCATTCGGCTCAACCGATCGGCAAAAACTCCGTAAAGTACAGATTCCCATGGCGATGCCTTCCATATTGGCTGGTGTCAACCAAACGATCATGATGGCATTAAGCATTGTGGTGTTAGCAGCCTTAATCGGAAGCGGTGGCTTAGGGGATGTGGTTCTTCGCGCCTTACGTCGTTTAAATGTGGGGTCAGCATTGGAAGGAGGATTAGCCATTGTGGTGATGGCAATCTTACTTGACCGACTGAGCGTCGCGTTTGGCAATATCGAGTATGGCTCAGAGCGTCGTTTCCAAGGCTATCGGCTTTTATCAGACCGCTGGCAGGGTGCAAAATGGGTTCAGGTTGTCGAACGTGTTATTGATACCGTTTACAGCCGTTTTTCACAAGCACAACAGCTCATCGAAAAGAGATTACCCGCCCAACAGCAACATCGTTCATATACCGTATCGGTTCTGGTAGGTTTAGTGGTGCTATTGATTGTGTGTCTTATCTTTGGCATCGACTCATTTCCAAGAGATTGGAATATTGGCATTGATAGGCCTGTTGACTCATTTGTAGAGTGGATGCAGATCAATCTGTACAACATCAATGATAGCGGCATTGGCACCGGTCCGTTTAGAGATTTTCTGATCATTCAGATTTTTATCCCATTGGCTAACTTTTTAACCAACATCGTGCCGTGGCCAGTTATCATTTTGATTTTTGCGGCCTTTGCTTGGTATTCAGGAGATCAACGCTTAACGGCGAGCGTGATACTGATGCTCTTCTTTATTGGGTTGACAGGTATGTGGCCATTTGCAATGGATACCCTAGGGCAAGTCATTATCGCCGTGCTCGTTTGCATCATCATTGGGGTTCCCATTGGTATTTGGGCCAGCCGCAACGATCAAGTTGACCTTTTTATACGACCCATATTGGACTTTTTACAGACCATTCCCATTTTTGTTTATCTTGTTCCCGTTATCATGTTGTTTGGGTCTGGGAGCGTGGCTGGTTTAATTGCTTCCGTACTGTATTCGGCCGTGCCGGTTATCCGGCTCACCAATTTGGGTATTCGCCAAGTCGATGAAACAGTCAAAGAATCGGCTGAGGCCTTTGGCTCAACACGCTGGCAAAAATTGATTAAAGTCGAAATTCCGTTAGCATTACCGTCCATCATGCTTGGCATCAACCAAACGATTGTTATGGTTTTAGCGATGGTCATCATTGCAGGTCTTATTGGCGCAACAGGGCTTGGTCTAGAGGTTATTCAAGGCTTTGCTAATGATAATTTAGGAAGAAGTGTTGAAGCAGGATTAGCGATGGTACTCTTAGCCATTGTGATTGATCGGATTACACAGTCTTATGCGAACAAAGCCTCGGAATCGGCAAATATTTCGCAATCTCACTAAGTTTATTTCGTCATTGAGCAGACCAATGGCGTTGAAATTGTAAATTGTTTCAAAATTAGTTCATTTTCATTGAGGACTATTTTGGAACAAGCAATTAGTACTTTGTTACCAAAGTTTTTAAT
>JANQSK010000120.1 GCA_028284105.1 Anaerolineae bacterium | reverse complement strand
CACCAATTACGTTAGGGGCAAGCATTGTTTTGACCACATACGGCTGGTCCAGTAAACGATGGCAAAGCTGGATTTGGCGATTGCTCGGCTGTGGCATTGCCTTCATATCCTTTCCTGCGCTGGAAGATATACGAGGTGCGACACAAAGCGAATATTTTCCACGTATTTGGATGATTTTGGCAGTATGGGGGATTTTTGCGCTAATAACCCTTATCAGTTTTCGACCAAAAACACAGAAATGGGAAAAAGCTACGATTTACTTGATCATCGCCATTCTGGGTATTGTAGGCGCGATTTATCCAACTTGGCTTTTTAATGCAGTACGCCCAACTGTTGCACTCGTGATGGGCGAATCGATAGGAATTGGTTTGGGGGTATATTTGAATGCTATTGGGCATTTGCTCATTTCAGCAACGGCGTTAATTCAGCTGCGGAGAGTTTAAGTCATTTTCAACAATTATCTTGAATGCCCAAGCGCTAAATGAAAATCACTTTAAGGAGAACAACAGCCTCAAAATCCGATTTCATTTCAGAATAATTGTTGTTCTCCACATATAACCCAAATAAATGAAATAAAAAAATAGCGTATTTTAGGTCACTAAAATACGCTAGAATATTTTTGTTAGTAACAGAAAGATCTGTTATTCAGAAACCATGTGAGTTTCGACGTATTTTACTGCTTCACCCACTGTGGTGATTTTTTGAGCGTTTTCGTCAGAAATTTCTCCGCCAAACTCTTCCTCGAATGCCATAATCAATTCAACAAGGTCGAGTGAATCAGCTTCAAGATCTTCACGGAAACGAGCCGCTTCGGTGACTTCACTTTCTTCTACACCCAATAAATCAACAGTAATTGCAGTAATACGACCTAATGTGTCAGCCATATTTATTCTCCTTCGTGCGGTTATTTTGTATCCCGCGGTTATTTTATTTGTTTATTTGCGGTTTACTTTACTCTTCCAGCAAAACGATGCAATTTTAGAACTCCCTTTTGAAAAGTCAAGGACAATTCGAGTTAGCATCGCTTCCCAACATGATTAACACTGTATTTTTCGGGAAGTTACGCAGGGATGTAGATTTGCTAATACAGGAAAATTAAAGATGTTTAAGCATTATCCTGATTTGTTTGTAACGTAACGGCCGTTCCCAGCAACCACATAAAAACAAATGCCAAATCTACTAAGAAGAAACTGTGATCAACAAGACCATGAAACACAATGTCAATAAGAGCGCCCGTCATTCCAATTGAAAGAGCCCACCATTTGCCGTCAAGGCTTTTTATGCCATTATTGAGATGATGTCCCAACCCATAAAATAAAAGGCTTCCTGAGATAAGACCAAGAATCCCTAAGCGCGTTGCAAAATCTAAAAAGATGTTGTGGGGATGATTGAGATCGGGCTCTTGCCACGCTGTATTCAAAATGTATTCGCCACGATAAGCATATAAAAAGTTGTCTAATCCCACACCCAGCCAAATATGGTCAATAAACATTTGCCAAGACGCTTGCCAAAGCGCTAAACGGAAAAAGCTAGTTTGTCCTCTGAGATCGAATCGACCAGCAAATTGGGGTAGCTGTGTGAGAAGCGCTAGGCCAACAACAGCCAACAATCCACTGATGAGGATCCAAGGCCAAGTTTTACGGCCGTTAATCTTTTGCCATTGCCAAAACACAAACAGTAATGCGGCTGGTACACCAAGAATGATGGCACCTCGACTGAAAGTTAGGAGCAAAACGACTGCGAGCAACACCCATAACCCACTATAAACCCATTTTCTTGACTTAAGAGATGTAGCAGGTGCTAATAAGAGAACAGCCGTGAGTATGGGCAAGATACGTCCTAAATAAAGCCCTACATTATTGGGTGACCCATAAAAAGAACGAATGCGAAGCAAGCCGCCTTCAGCTGTAATTAGCTCATCGCTTCCAGTGATATATTGCCAAAAGCCATAACCAGCCACAATCAGACCACCCAATAAGAAGGCCTCAAAAATCAGCCATAATTCATGCTTACTAGGCTTAAGTAGGCGCATACTGGTGTAAAACAAGATGGGCTCAATAATGACCACCCGATATTCATTGGTTGCCACATCGAGTCGAGCTGTAAAGAAAAGGGATGCCGTTGCAACGGCCGTAAACAATAAGACACACCAATCAACCCAAATCAGTTTTGGCCAAGCGAAAAGGGGGGCATTCGTTTCTTTCACTAAGCTCAGACGTTGCGTAAAGGTGCGCAGCAATACGGCCGTAAATGTTACCAACATAAACACTTCAGTGGGTGAGAAGCGGTAGTTTAATATGGGTTTTGCTAATGGAGGGACATACAGTGGGAAGCACACCGCTACTAAAGCCAAACCCCAACTTGGGCGGAAATAGATCAGCATGAAAAGAAAGGCTAGGGCAAGAAGATAGAGATATAAAGTTGGTGTCACATAAAAAACAGAAGCAACTGCTGCTGTTAATGTCAGTTGCCCCGCTTCCCCTAGACGTCGATAGATTCCCGAGGCTTGTTCTCCCCATGTCAACCAGCCTGATAAAGCAACAATAACGGCCGTTATTGAGGTCAGCAATAGTTGTCGTCTTGTTGAAAGCATTTTGAACCAATTGCCAAATGGAGGACGAATTTGTTGCCAATGAACTTGGGTCATCATCACAAAAGATAGTGCTAATAAAAGCCAGCTACCAATTTGCATAGGAGCTATCCAAGGATTTTTGGGTGGTGTATATCCGACTGAAAACCCGTTGAGTGCCCACTGATCCCAACCTCTAGAAGCTACGATTTCAGCGGTATGTCGACCTGGTGTTAAGTTTGTCGCGACAGGAATAGTGACGAGTTCGTCAATTTCTGGGCTTGGGGCAGTTAGAATTAAGTTGGTGCCAAATTCATCGCGAGGAAGGGCATTTGCTGGTTGCCCATCAATTGAGATATAGAGTCTCGCGCGATAGTCAGCCCGTCTGACTCGGAGTCCAAGAGCGGTTCCTATAAAGTTAAAAGTGACTTCATCTCCAGGTTCCGTATCAAGTTTTTCGCTGATATCAGCCCCAAATTCCGGGGAAAATTCCCACCCACCCTCATAGGATTGCCCAATGCCATCCGATTGAGCAAGGTGGAACCCAGTCCAAGCAGCATCGATGGGGCCTTTATTAAATGCTCGGGCGATGTGACGGCCTGTTTCTCGCCCTTTGATGGAAAATCCCCAAACTGGATCATCTGGTGCAGCATTGGGCTCCCAATTTTCGAGGAACATGATGCCCATCCAAGGCCACTCACTGCGTGCTCTTTCCCACGCTTCGATCGTTTGATTTGCTTGTCTAAGTTCAGTGGTCGTGCCCCAAATTGAAGGACGGCCGTTCCAATCATCGGGCAAGCTGTTCCATCCCCAGTTGCCTGCCCAAATCGCTTTGTGTCCATCCCCTTTGTCAAGCATGAGTTCGCGAATAAGAATTGGGCGACTGAAATTTAATACGTCAATTTCAACCCGCCTATCGGTTTCATTACTATCAAACCCATAAGGCTTTAACGCGACAATGTCAAAGCTATCTGAGACACCTGCGTCGTAAAGTGCGTTTAAAAAAGAAACCTCATTGAGGTTTTGAGGGCCACCCTCAGCCGTTGGAGCAAGCGGTGCAAGCACAATGTTTGCTGTCGCATCATGTTCTCGAATGCTTTGAGCCGTTGCTGATAAGAGAGCCCCGTATTCGACTGGGTTCACATTTGTAAACCCCCAGTGTGACGTCAAATTTGGCTCGTCCCAAATAATGTAGCTATCGATCTCATCTTGATATCTTTCTGCAAAAGCGCCTGCCCATTCTGCAAAGTCATTTTTGTTAGAAGGTGGGGCAAAGTTTGTATCGGGATTGCCATCTAGCAGAGGGGTAAGTACGAGATTATGTCGAGAAACGGCCGTAATAATGCGGTCGCTTTCTTCCCAGTCAAATGAATCAGAAAAATAGAACGATTGCTTGAGATGGATTAACCCTAAATCTGCAATTTCCTCAAGGGTTTGGTCTAAGGCTTCATCATCATATTGGGACAGAGCGACATTCAAACCAATTGTGGCCACTTGTGCATTGTTTGGCTCAGGAAAAGGTTCAATACCTCTTGTTTCGAACTGATACTGAGTTTGTAGGCAGCCTGCAGTAAGTAAAAAGGTTACACTTAATATGAGGAGAGAAAGGGAAGGAAGAGGCGATTTAGGAAATTGAATCATATTGCATATTGGTTTATGGGAATAGTTAAAGGTCGCTGATTCCCAAGGTGCTGAGGATTATATGCTCAATTATTCATCTGGTAAAAGGTCATCGGTGGAATCTGGGGGAGGTGTAGGGGTTTCGACGGGAAGTGGTGCAGTTAAACCTGCGCCATAGGGTGCCCAAGTCGGATAACTGATAGTGGCATCGTCTTGAGTGAGTCGACTTGCACTGTTCGTATCAAAGCTGTAAAGGTAGAGCTGTTCATTAAAGACAAAGCTAAGGTCATTGCCTGATGGACCCCAGCTTAAAAATTGACTATATCGTGGAAATTGACTGTTTTCGCCGACTGCTGGGAAGAGTTGACGGCCGTTACTGCCATCTTCATCCATGATCCAAAGCGTGTAGTTGCTGCGTTGACTGTCAATCGGGTCATTGGCTTTGAGGTAGGTAATACGGCCGTTTTCCTGACCTGATTCTCCAGAAGACCAGTGCATATGTCCCCACATCCCGGATTGATTAACAAATTGCCCTCCCACGCTGTTTTGCACATTGACGACCCAGCTATTGAACTCCATGGTGCGATTATTATCGCTGCCGTGATTTGTAAAGGCGATATATTGGCTATTGGGTGACCAGCTCAGAGTGGGTACCCAGACCCAGTCAGATAGGGTGTTGTATTCGGTGAATCTTTGGATTTGGATGTGGCTTGTAGGCGTGCCGCCGCTAACTGGGATAATGCCTACTTCATCAGCAAAGCTATAAGCGATGGATGTGCCGTTAGGTGCCCAAGCGTAGTTGCCGCCCCACCAGCCGTAGGTGGCCGGATAGGCTTCAATGATTTGATCTGCCATAAAAACGGCCGTTTCTGAGCGCAATACATCCCCGACCCACAAATCATTATTAGCTTCCCATCCTGGTGGGGCATCCGTTGGGCGAGCTGTTGTATAGGCAATTTCTAGCAATTCAGTTTTAGCAGGATTCCAATCGGCCCACAGCACATTTTCAATATTTAATGGACGTGGTTGAGCATTCGGCTGAGTGCTGACGACCCATAATGAATTGTTAATTTGGGTTGATGATTCATCTTCTGCTCTCGTATATAAAAGATGTGATCCTGTGGGAGAGAGTTTGAAAACACGGCCGTCTAGCTGGTTGATGCCGCTTAATTGGACTGGGAAATCTGATGTACCACGCATCAAAATGGGAACACCATCACTCATATAAGCTAGCAATCCCGAAAAAGTGACATTGCCGCTTATGGCACCAATTCCAACCATCACAATTTCTTCAACGGGCGCATCAATAATGACGCTATTGGTTGGCCAACGCTCAGACTCTAAACCGTTTCGATACACAATTCGCCAGGTAGTTTCTTGGAGACCATCAGCGCCAGCTTGAACAATGAGCGGATCATCGGACTCACTCATTGATTCACTTCGCACAAATT
>JANQSK010000108.1 GCA_028284105.1 Anaerolineae bacterium | reverse complement strand
ACATGCGCGAGTATGAAGTAACAATTATTGTTCAACCAAAATTAGAAGAAGAACCACGAAACGAAATTATTGACCGAGTCACTGGCTGGCTCGTTGGGGGTGAAGTCACCGATGAAAATCGGCCCACAATGCATCATTGGGGTTCCCGTAAGATGGCTTATGCTATCCGTAATCACAAAGACGGTTACTATGTCCATTACGAAGTTTCGCTTGACCCTCAAAGAATCCCCGATATTGAAAGAAACATGCAATATACGGAAGATCTCCTACGTTATCTAGTTGTTCGCAAAGAATCGTAGGCACATTTGTGCCCTGGTAAGATTGCCTTAAAGGTTTAGTCCGCAGAATAAGGCAATATCTTACCTATGGGTGGTATATAGCAAGTAGAAAAGCTTTATATCACAGTGAAGATGGAAGCAAAAATGAATAAGGGCCTTAATAAAGTCATGATAATTGGTTGGGTCGATGGCACACCTGAAGTTCGTCATACACCTAACGGCCGTCCAGTAGCCTCATTCAGTGTGGGTACTTCTCGTTCTTGGATATCTACCGAAGGCGCGAAGCATGAAGAAACCGAATGGTTTAATGTGGTCGCTTGGGGCAATCTAGCCGAACTAAGTAAAAAGCGTTTATCACGAGGCCACAAAGTCTATATCGAAGGTCGCTTACAA
The DNA here is from genome assembly GCA_028284105.1 of Anaerolineae bacterium. Taxonomy (GTDB): domain Bacteria; phylum Chloroflexota; class Anaerolineae; order Promineifilales; family Promineifilaceae; genus QQUD01. Next base: position 2,680 of record JANQSK010000108.1, on the reverse strand, counting down.
ACCCGTAGCTGGGAAGACTCCTCTGGTCGACGTCATTTCAGAACTGAAGTTGTGGCCCAAGATTTAATTGCTTTGAATGACTATGAAGAATAGGGAATTCTTGAAAAAATATGGCTAAAAAACGCACTCAAGAAGAAATCGATCTCATCAATCGCCGGCAAGCAAGAAAAGAAGAATTAAGAAATCGAAAAGTTAACGAACAAAATCGTCAAGTTCGATTAGGTGTCATCATCGTCGGTGGCCTAATCTTGGCGATTCTTGCATTTGCTGGGATTAATGAGTGGCTCATTCAACCAGGTCGCGCTGTTGCCAATGTCAACGGTGAAGAGATTACCTTACGTGAATGGCAAGATCGTGTTCAATATGAACGAGCACAACTAATCATTTTATTGGAAAATCAATTGGAAGCTTTTGGTGGCGATGTTGGGATTATTCAACAGTTTGCGGGCCAGCAAATTGGCCAGTTGCTTGATGAAGAAGGATTCGGTCAGGGCGTCTTAGATGCTATGGTTGATGAAGCTATCGTTCGCCAAGCGGCAGCAGACCGGGGCATTACGGTAACAGAAGCTGATATTGATGCTGAGATTGGTGGTATTTACAATTTCTTTGATGGAGATGTGCCAACGCCACGTCCTACCGCCACAGAAACCATTATGCCAACCCCATCTTTGACACCTATTCCAACAGAGGTCATTACAGAGGTATTTCCTACCAATACGCCTTTCCCAACTGCAACGATGCGCCCAACTGGTACGCCAGCACCCACCGCAACGGCCGTTTCTCAAGAGTCGTTCAACGAGCAATATGGTGAATTCTTAGATCGACTCGGTCAATTTAATACCAATGAAGCACTTTTCCGCTCAACTATTGAACAATCGCTTTATCGTGAACGGCTAGCTGATGCGATTGCTGAAGAAGAAGAGTTATCAAGCATCGCACCCCATGCGAGTTACTTCAACCTCACGTTCGGTACTGAGGAAGAAGCAAATGAAGCGCTGGCTTTAATTGCAGCTGATGGCTACCTAACTGTTTGGAACACTATTCGTAGCCTCACACCTGATCCACAATCAACCTCAACCGCTGATGCGTCAGAAATTGTTTGGCGAACCCAAGATTCTATTGAAGCGATTGCCGGCGCATTGATTGCAGAAGCTGCTTTCTCAACACCCATCGACACACCCAGCGAATTGCTGATTCAAGAAGGTGCTGATGGCAATATCTACACCATTATTATGGTGAGCGGCCGCGAAGACCGTGAGCTTTCTGAAGCACAAGTCAATCAGCTTAAGCAAGAACGATTGGCAAGCTTCTTAGCCACCGAATTAAACGTTCAACGCTTCTTTGAAGTGTATAACGGCCGTGCTCCCCGCACACCCGTTTTGGATCCACTTTTCTTGGCACCGCCAACCGCGACTCCGGGCATTCCAACTGGGGATGATGGTAACTAATCGCGACGCGGATCGCCTAAACTTTGATTAATGAAAAGGAGCTGATTATCAGCTCCTTTTTTTATTGCTATTTGAATTATGTGAGATGATTCTCCAAAGGTATACTTAGCAAATCAAGAACTATTGTAAAAAAGATAAGAGGGCTTAATCTATTTTGAATTGGCTTGAAGGTTTAATTTCAGTTCAATCTGCACTTCGGTCACCGTATCGGGACGTTGAGGCGATCTATCTTCGCAAAGGTGTTGGTAAACGGCATCAATGGCGGTTTAATGCGTTAAAGAAAACGGCCGTTTCTCAAAATATCCCTGTTCAAAAAAAAGATGATGCATTCTTTGAAGAACATGCCTCTGGTTCATCCCATGGTGGCGTGCTGGCTAAGGTTGGGGAGCGTCACTTTTTATCCCTTTCAGAGCTTCTAGAGCAGGACGAACGGCCGTTTATTGTGATGATGGACGGCGTCGAAGATCCATTTAACTTTGGGCAAGCCATTCGCTCTTTATATGCTGCTGGTGTCACTGGTCTCGTTGTGCGTCCCCGAAATTGGACAACAGCAACAGCCGTTGTGGCCAGAGCCTCAGCTGGCGCTTCAGAGTTAATTCCACTTGCAATTGCGGAAACAACCGAAGATGCTGCTGACTATTTTCAATCAAAGGGGCTCATTGTAGCCTGCACAGATAAAGAAAAAGCGGTTGATCTGTATGAGGTTGATTTAACGCAATCGATGTTTGTGTTGATTGGTGGGGAAAAGCGGGGAATTACGCGTTCATTTCTGAATCGTGCCCAATTGCGCTTCAAAATCCCATATAAACGGCCGTTTGATTACGCGTTAGGCACAACATCATCGGCAGCCATTCTCGCATTTGAACGAATGCGTCAGCTCAATCTCTAATTCAAGTAAAGTCCATAAAAATAAAAAAAGCCAGTGAAATCGCTCTTTTTCGATTTCACTGGCTTTGAAATTTTGAAAAACAAATTTATTGTTTGCTAAACAGGAACCTCTTTCTCGCTGGATTGCTGAAACCGCATCCACAGAACAAGTGTACACACAGCACAACCAAGAATTGAGCCTAGGGCAAACGCCCATGCCGTTATTCGAAGCCCCGTATCTGACATGGTTGAAACTCCCGCAATCATCAATCCCAATAAGGTTAATGCAAGCGCCAAAATACCGCTGATGCCACCTAAGAAAGTGCCTAATGTGAGGCTACTGACAAAGCTGTTGGCATTTGAAG
>JANQSK010000099.1 GCA_028284105.1 Anaerolineae bacterium | reverse complement strand
CACTCTGATTACCCGTGGCGCGGTTAAACAACCCGCCTAGCCCACTCAGAATCCCCAAGGATTGACAACAAGATCCCCCTTCAATGCCAGCTAACAGGAGTAGGAACTTCTCCCCCATTCCTCCTATTTTGTCGGGCATGACAGCTTAACCCTTTTTGTAAGAGAGATTGATGGGATGCTAACCTGATAAGCTCTTTTCATGCCGACAAAAAAAGCCAAAAGAATTCATTTTATTGTATCGATTTGGACGCAGGGCACAGACCCCGACTCCGTTTGGCGCGGCAGCTTAGAAACGGCCGTTGGTGAGCGTCAATACTTTAATACGCTCCAACAGCTCAACGAATTATTAAACCAATTTGGCTGGTCAGACGAATATGATTGGAAAAAACGACCAGAATAATGTTGTATTGGAGGTTTACTCATGGCAAGAACAGATTTTGAACTACAAGATGGCGAAACCCTTTTTTATGAAGGTACCCTCAACCACATCAAAGGCAAGCTAAATGTCACAGAAGGCACAGGCTTCCTCACCAACAAACGGTTGGTCCGATATGAAGCCAATCTCATGTTAAAAGCATTGATTGGGTTACTCGCTAAACTCTTCAAGCAAAAGTTTGACTTTGAAATTCAACTTAGCGATATTCAAACCATCAAACCTGAACAAAGCGGTTTGTATAAGAAAAATGCTTTTTATTTAATAAAAAATGATGGTACAGAACTCCGTTTAGTCAGTTTTAAACGAGATGACCTGATGGCTGCATTCCAAAAAGCGTATGACCAAAACACACAGCTTTCCCTTGCAGAATTAGGGCATCAAGAGTGGCATGTTCAAGGAGTTCAAGCCCATGCAGCTGCAGACTGATTATAAATTTGAATGGATTTTAAATATCTTTTTTGGCATCTTAGCAATATTGCTTTTGGTTGGAACGGCCGTATTGACCTTGTTCAATTTACCCCCAGCCGATCTCATCAACGCTTGGCAATACGCAATTGTCCAAGATGGCTATTACCCTATTTTGACCATTTTTGTTCTGTTTATTCCAACTGTGATACCCATCTTTGTTCTAAAAATGGTCTTCATCTTTATATTTAACACCTTTTTTGTAAAAAATGGAGAACCTAAAATTCCATATTTCTACAAACTCCGCTGGTAATTTATTTTTTTAATAAGGTCCAACAGGTCAGTCATTCTGGCTAGATGGGCTTTACTTATCATCCATACCCCTTTCTCTCTCTACCGGGGCATGTTCAACACGTTTGGACATGCCCCTACCCTCAACAAGGATATTTCTCATGCGAAAAGCAATTTTTATTTTATTGGCTCTGATTTTGGTTGCCTGTGGGGGGCAAGCTGAGCCTGTCGTCGAGACTGTCCAAGTAATTGTTGAAGAAACGGCCGTTCCGACGAACACACCTGAACCCACTGAAGAACCCACACCGGAGCCCACTGAAGAAGCGAATGCTGAAGACGAATGGGTGACCTATGCTGTTGTAGCCAATGGATTTTATCTCGACCTCCCTGCAACTTGGCGCGAAGTGCCGCTTGACGCAGAAACATTAGATGGTGTCGTACAAACCATTCAAGATGAGAATCCTGAAATTGCTGAATATTTATCAAGTGATGTAATTCAACAGTTTCTTCTCTCAGGCGCATCATTCTTAGGATTTGATCTATCCATCAAATCCATTTTGATGAGCAGCCCTGCAAATATCAACGTGATCAAAGAGCGCCGCCTCAGCCCTGTCTCCATTGAATTCCATCTTGAAACGACAAAGGGTATTCTCGAAAACTTCCCCAATGTCTCCTCTGAGGTTGTAAGTGAAGTTATTCAACTGCCGTATGGAAACGTTGGCAAACAATCTTTTGAACTGACCATTATGCTACCCGATGGCTCACCGCTCGAACGAGAAACTTTACAATACGTTTTTATTGATGGGGTTGAAATTTATACGCTTACCTTCTCTTATGATGAATCAGATGCAGAACGGTATGCACCCATCTTAGAACAAATTGCCAGCAGCTTTAGCCTTGGGGAAGCACCAGATGGGGCCATCTTAACCGGACCAGCAGAGGAAACAGTTATTGACGCGACGGTTGCTAGCCAAATTGTCACTTCAACTGAAGATGAACAACTACAGCTTCTCAAATTGGCTGAAAATATTGGTCTCATCGTAACAGGAAACTTTTTAGATTCCGACAATGGTCAAATTCCTGATATTGTGGCGGCTTCTGCACAATCATTAGGTATCACGTTGCCTGATTTTGACCAAGTTGAACCTTTTGATCTGGTCAGCCTCAGTATGATGCTAGATGATGTCCGTGCCGTCTTAAAAGAGTATGCAAGAAACACATATGGGGAGCGTGGGGCTGCTTATACTGACCTCATCTTCGTGAGCCAGATTGCTCAAATTCTTTACATCCCGGATCTTGACAATCCACTGATGGACGCCATTGGTGAAATTATGTCAGAAAGTGCCAGCACTGCGGGTATTCCATCAGAATGGGTGCTCCCAATCGTTGATGGCATGGCCAATAATATTGAATTTGATGCGAATTCGGCTGCAAACAGGCAACTCCGGCAAATCATTTTGGCTGACGTTGAAGCGGGTGTGATTGATATCTCGGAGCCTGTTGCGGAGAATACGGCCGTTTCTGATACAGACACCACCAACGACAGCACCTTAAATCCCCAATGGATGCTTACAAAGCTTGCAGAAAGCCTCGCCATTGCTGGGCTCAGCCAAGGGCTCGGTTTATCTGAAGAGATGGTGGCAGAGAATCTTGATTTGGCAGAGCTTTTAGCAAGCGAGATGGGAATCAGCTACCCAGACATCTATGAAGCTGTCCCCTTCGGCGATTTGCAGGCCGGTTTAGGGTATGTCTTTGATACCCAAGCGATTTTGATGGCTTATGCTGAGTCAAACATGGGGCCAGAAGAAGCGGCCGTTGTGGAGCTCATCATGTCTGGAAAGATTGCGCAAGCGCTCTATGATCAAGAAGATGAAGATCAAACAGAGGTGTTTAAGAACACCCTCGTTCCTGCTGCCTACAATTCGGGCCTTCCTGAAGAGATCTTCATCACCTTCTTAGAGAATTTAAACAACAATGAAAGCTGGCAAACGGTTGGCGACAGCATCAATCAGATGGTTTTCGACATCAATCAACTCTTTGAAGATGAACCTGTTGAGCTGGGTTCTACTCTCCCTGAAGCCAAAAACTTATTTTGGAATATGGGTCGACAGCTTGCTATCGCTGGCATCGGACAAGCCTTTGATCTAAGCCAAGACATCATTGATGACAGCTATATTCAAGTTCTAGATTATGCTGATATGCTTGGCATTACGATTCCTGATTTAGATGAAAATGTGCCCAAAGGGGATAGCTTAGCCGCCTTCGAATATGTCTTTAGCGTTCAAAGCTTAATTGGCGAACATGCTAGTGCCAACTACGATAGTGAGCATGAAGGCCTCGTAGGTATTGGTGTGCAGAGTGTCTTTATCAATATTCTTTATGAAGCTGGTAATGAAAACATGAGCAGCATACTTGAAACTCGGTTATTGGAGAGTGTTGCGCTTACCAACATTCCTGAGTCACAATTTGCGCCAATCACCAATGGTTTTGCCAACAACATCCCTGAATCTGAAATGCAGCAACATATTGATGATTTAGAAGATTTTATGAACGACTACACGGCAACTGATTAATATCGCCTTGTATAGGTCCAAAAGGATGATTTCTTGAGAGAAATTTATCCTTTTGGGCTATTAGTTTCCTATCTCCACAGTACTAAAAGATAAAAGTCACATCCCATTGATCGTGTTAAAATTTATTCGAGTATAGGATTGTACATTACTGTTATGCGTTGGAATTTTTTGAATAAATATTTAATTCTTACTGTTTGTTGTGTTGTTTTTATTGGCGCTGGATGCGGATCGGAGCCTCGGTTGGCAGAAGATACGGCCGTTTCGCTAAAAAGCAACAGCTCGTCTGCGAATAACACCACTGACTCCATCTCCGAAGCAAACGCCCCAGCCACATTCACCCCTGTCCCAACGGCCCACATCGAGCCCACACAGACACCAGTCACTCAACAAAAAAATGCTGGCAATGTTATTGATACACCACCTCCAACTGAGGAAGTGGTTTTTACACCAACGCCAACAAGTGAGCCCCACTACACGCCTGAAGTCCCTATCGTCGATCCTGAAGCGGGTGTACCAACGGCTGTTCCTGAATTCGAAGTGCCGGAGGATACAACCACAATGGTGCTTTTAGGGAATGACGGCGGAACAAACACCGATTCAATCATCATTGCGGCAATCAATCGGGA
>JANQSK010000079.1 GCA_028284105.1 Anaerolineae bacterium | reverse complement strand
TCTTGCAGGGTAGCATAATCCTCTCGCGGCAGGAGCGAACTGCTCATATTTATGAAACGTCCTGACCAGACATACTTGAACGAGCCACACCATCTGCATCAATCCAGCCAACGGCTAATTTAGGCGTGGTGTGTGCGGCGCCAAGCTGGCCATTGGCATCGACCATGATGACACCACACATCGACTCTTCAAAGCGCTGGTCGGCAAAAGCCATCGCGGCCTGACCCGCTTCGGCCGTTGAGAGCCCTTTCGCTAATTGGTCGCTGGTAAATTTCGAGAGCAAAAGCCGCATAATGTGTTCCCCATGACCTGTTGCACCCACTGCGCCAATGCCATTTTCGGCATACCCACCTGAGCCAAACAGAGGTGAATCACCGACACGTCCAACCGGCTTGTAGGGGGTGCCGCTTGTTGAGGTAGCAGCCGCCACATTGCCATCTTGGTCAATGGCAACAGCCCCTACTGTATCTGAGGGGCCATCCGTCCGTTGTGCATTGAAAAATTCAAGCATCTCTGGCGTCACTAAGATTTGATTATCAATAACCGGAAAGCCAAACTGCTCAGCCTGAAGCTCAGCCCCTTTTCCCACAAAAAAGCAAAAGTCCGAGTCAATCATCACGCGACGGGCCAAGGAGATGGGATTTTTAACGGTTGTCACTCCGCCAACAGCGCCAAAATTGTTGGTAGCCCCATCAACAATGAGTGCATCCAATTGCACAATACCAGCTTGGTTTAAGTATCCACCCGTCCCTGCATCAAAGACTGGATTATCCTCAAGGGAATTCACGGCCGTTTCGACTGCATCCAGTGCAGAACCACCCGCTTTTAATACATCATAGCCCAGCGAAACGGCCGTTTCGACCCCATCCTTTTTAACGGGATCAAGCGCATCATCCCAATCCCAAGCACCACCATGTACGATTATTTTTGGATTCATATTTTCTCCTCTTTGAGAGTAATAAGTTGATGGTTACAAGTTGTTGAGTATTACCTCACCAAAACCACATTATTTGCTGAACTCAACCCTCACTATAATGCCTCTCTCTATTCTCTTTTCTCTCTACTATTTACTTAATCCCAAACACAAACGCCCCATCCTGACTATACAGCAACTCAATATTGGGGTTTTGAATTAATTGTTCTGGTTGGAAAAAGCCACCACCTGCCCCTACAAACAGATGCGTCATTCCCTGCTCTTGCAGCCAAACGGCCGTTTCAGGCAAAGACCAATCTTCTATCTTTGAGGCAGCGTCATTAAATCCATTGACGCGCTGTAAGAGACCCAAATCATAAATGTAGTCCGCTGGTGGCGTACTGCTTAAGCGCCCTGTTAGCGGGGTGATCCACGCCCCTCCATCTTGCCCAGCCCACGTATTGCCCAGCCAAAGCCAGCTTGATACTGCCACCTGTGCCTCATCTGATAGATTGTCATCTAACCAAGTGATTGCCTTGGCATCAGCGGGACGTCCTAAAATGGTCACTGGATTTAGAATTTCAACCTGCAAACGAGCCCCAAACAGTAACAGCACCATCGTCACCGCACCAAGCAAAATATTCTTAGCGGCAGTCCCCCACCAAGGCAATTGGCTGCCCCATCGATTAAATTGCGCCAAGATAACGCCAATGACCATCACAAACGGTGCAAAAAGGATGATATACATGCTATTTAAATTGATCACGGATCGGCTGGCAAAGTTAAAAATATCTCCCCAGATCAGACCAAACAATACGGCCGTCCACACCACCAATACAAGGGGGAAATACCCCCAGCGCCGCCACCCAACGACACCTAACAATAATAAAGGAATTAACCCAACGCCTAGCCAAATAAAATATTGATCCCACCCGGCGTTTAAGTAAGCGGTTGGAAAAGCGTTGTAATTCGTTATCTCCGTGCCGGCTGTGGCTAATTGAGCGCGATTAAGTTGAATAAGTGCAAACGCCCGAATACCAACAAGGCCAATGGTAATAGCACCCGCCATCTCAAACCAGCGACTATTCTTGCGCCAGCCAAAGCCCCAAATCAATATCGCAAATGGCACATAAAGCAAAAACACGCGGAAATGAACGAGAAACAATCCAGCTGCTAAGAGACCGACCATCCACCAAGTGGCGCGCCACACCTGCCCACCTCGAATCAGCAACCAGCTTTTGACGAGCAAAACGGGCATGATAATCATCCCAGTTAGCTGTGTAAATCGACCCCATGTAGCGTAATAGCCTGGGAAAAAGAAGGGAAATGCCACCAAAAACGCACAAAACACGGCCGTTTCTCGTCGTCGGGTCAGGAAGTAAACGGCCGTATAAATCGAGAGCGGCACCAGCCCGTTGAGCAATTGGCCAAATATCAACAGGAAGCGCTCAAGCTCAAAGCCCCCCATCAACATCAATGTCGTTGAAAGGGTATGAAAGCCGAAATGATAAGGAAAGTTATCGACAGGTAAAAAGGGGGCGTAGTTGGTTAATACTTGCCCTTTTTCCATCATAACGGCCGTTATCACTGCATGACGCGTCGAGTCCACCCAAGGCGGAAACGCCAGATCCCGCACGGTCAGCAAACGAACGGCTAGGCTGGCTAATAGGATTATTGGTAATTGGTAATTAGGGATTGGGGATTGGGGGTTGGGGATTGGAGGTTGGGTGCTGGTTCTTCGTGATATCCGTCGTGAGTCGGTAACTTGTGCTGAGCGATGTCGAAGTATCGTGAATCGTAAATAGATGAGCCAACCCAACACAACAACGCCCCACAGCAGTCCGCTTGTCCAACGAAGGCCGACTAAAGACGTGTAAAACCAAAAGATAGGCCAAATGGCGATGCCTAAAGCAACGGCCGTTCCCCAATAGGCCCAGCGTTCCCAGCGCCAACTTGGTGAATAAGCCAACAAAGCCAACGCCCCAGGAAGCGGCAAGACAAGGAGTGACAGCAAAAGGATGAGGCCATCTCCTAGCAACACGTGGGTTAAATACCGCCATACCTCTTGAGGAACAAGGTTGTATTGTGTCGTAAAACGCAAATCTTGAACGGCCGTAAATCGGCTATCATCCGATAAAGCCACTCCACCCGCTTCATACACATCCAAGCTGTATCCCCAAACGGAAAATGCTGTGTTTTCCCCACCGCTTGCCCGAATCACAAACTGTCGATTATACGCATCACGAATGGGGTCAAAAGTAAGGCGGAGCATGTGATTGTGCTCCAATTCCTCTGTTAATACAGTTCGGCTACTGATAACTTGACCTTGATCATCAAGCAGCTCAACGGTTAAGAAACTGTTGTCGTTCTGTTCAACACCATCGTATCGAACGAGTAGGACATTAACACCAGACAACCCATGGCGATTCGCCACAAAAGTCTGCTCAACCTGTAAGCCATCTTCTAAGATTGGGGCAGCGCTGTTCACGCGATGCTGGTCAATATCGGTGTTTATGATTGGGGCTGTGAGTGGGGGAAAACGGCCGTTTGTCAGCGCAATCACAATCAGGGCAACCAGTGCCCCCGCAATCGTTGCAAGTTGCTGCTGACGTGAGGTCATAATTTGTAACTGGAAATTAAGTAATTGGCATTTAGGTGAGTGCCTAAATTACCAATCACTTAATTACTTTAGAAAATTCTATTGAAGCTGAACGAGATGATACTTCTTGCGACCTTTCCGCAAAACGAGGAATTGGCCTTCTACCGCGTCGCTAGTAGTGACTATTTGAGTCGGTTCAGAAACGCGATTGTTATTGACGTAGATGCCACCGCCCTGAATGTCGCGTCGAGCTTCACCTTTGGATTTACATAGCCCACTGCTGACAAGCAAATCAACGGCCGTTGCACCATCACCATCTAAATCATCTTTTGCAAACTGGCTGGAAGGCACATCTGCAAAAATATCTTGAATGTCGCCAGCACCTAAGCCTTCAATCGACCCGCCAAACAACACTTGAGATGCTTTTTCGGCATTTGAAACGGCCGTTTCGCCATGCACCATGCCCGTAACCTTCTGCGCAAGGGTACGCTGAGCATCCCGTTTGTGGGGTTCAGTATCTACTTTATGTGCGAGATCTGCAATTTCATCCTGAGATAACCAAGTGAACACCTTTAAGAAGTTGACCACATCTGCATCATCCGCATTCATCCAGAATTGGTAGAAGCGGTAGGGTGAGGTGCGCTCAGGTGATAGCCAAATCGTGCCGGATTCCGTTTTACCAAATTTGGTACCATCTGCCTTGGTGATCAGCGGGTAGACTAAACCGTACGCTTTCTTGCTTAATCGGCGGCGAATCAGTTCAACACCCGCCGTTATATTGCCATATTGGTCGCTACCGCCAGCCTGCATCGTCACATTGTGATGCTCAAATAGATGCTGGAAATCGTAAGCTTGCAAGAGCATGTAGCTAAATTCTGTGTAGGAGATACCAGCCCCTTCGCGCGTTAGTCGTGACTTGACGGAATCCTTAGCCATCATGTAGTTAACGGTGAAATGCTTACCCACATCTCGCAAGAAATCCATCATTGAAATAGGGGATAACCACTCCACATTGTTGACGACTTTGGCTGGATTACTTTTCACATCAAAATCGAGCACGCTGGCCAGTTCAATTTTGATCTTCTCAACATTGGCTTCAATCACTTCGAGGGGCAACAAATTACGTTCAGCACTTTTGCCACCGGGATCACCAATCATGCCCGTACCACCACCGGCAAGCGCAATGGGCGTATGCCCAGCCCGCTGCACTCGCGCCAGCCAAAGCATGCCCACCAGATTGCCAATGTGCAAACTGTCAGCCGTTGGATCAAAGCCAATGTAGGTGCTTATTTTTTCCTTGGCCAGCACCTCCGGCACGCCCTCGGTGTGATCAAACACCAAGCCGCGCCACTTCAATTCGTCAAATATGTTTGTCATAAACGTCTCCATTGTACGGGCCAACCCCTCATCGTCACGCTCTAAATTCGCAAAAAAAAGACGCGGGTGTTAGCCGCGTCTTGCTGAGTTACTTGTTATTCCTGATGATTTACAGGCAAACAACAGTCCCATGCCCCTGCGGCGCATTGTTGCTGTTTCCATAATAATAACCAAAGATATTTTCAATCATCATGATGCGCAAAGGGTAACATTCAGAGGAGGTTTCGTCAAGATAATTTTAGGGGGTAAACCACATTGATGCTTTTCATGTTGGAGAATAGGACCTCTTGATGTACATTATATTTAAGTTGTGAGCGTGAAAGCGTAAAATCATCGAACTCAAAACATCATACCCATTCATTTAGTAAAAGTTGTGGCCTTGCAATTTCATAATCATGTGATCTCTTTTTCCATTTTCAGGATTGGAGCTCGCCTTGCGATGGAGCAGAGAAGCGGCTGTCTTTGACAGGTAGTTCTTTCGTTGTATGCGTTTATGCAGAAGGCATTTATTTGTGTTCTGCCAACAAGGTTATGGAGGATACGATGTCACCTTATTTTATGATGTATCAGGGACAAAAACTCACCGTTTTTCGGGGTAAATGGTCTACCTTTTACCCAGGAGGCATGTTGCAATATGATGCCACGAATGGAAATATTTTCTATCCAAACGGCCGTTTAGCTTTCGATGGTCAAACGGAAGATGAGTATTATGAAGACGGTTGTTTGAAAAGGTATGCTTTTTTGGGACAAGCATACTCGCCAACAGGCGATTTATTGATGGGCTAACCTAACGGCACAACTCGGTACATCATTTATCAACTTTCAACAATCTGATATTACTAAACAAAAATTGCTTTTATCGAATGGTCATCCTGAACGGAACGGGTTGAACCTAGACTGAGTCAAATACAGTGAAGTGCAGTTGAAGGATCGCTTTGAAGCTCAATCAATAGCTTGTGAATTGGAAAACTGCTCACTTTTCCAGAAAAGATTCTAGTTACTAACGCTATAGCGACCCTTCGACAAGCTCAGGGTAACCATGAAAGTAATATTTTAAACTTGGAAACCTATTCTCAATGTGAACAGGTTGACGGCCGTTTCTCGATCTGTTACCCTGTACACACCTTACGAGGTTTTTAATTATGAGTATTTTATATCTTGTCGCACAACGATTACGCAATAAAGAGCACTACTTACTTAGTAGCTCAACTTTGCGTGGCTGGGACGTGCCAATCGGGTCGACAAGATAGTTTAAAACCTCTTTTCTAAGACAAACATTCGACCACAGGTGCAACCAGACCTGTGGTTTTTTATTTTAAGCACAAAATGCGACCGCAGGGAACACGCCTGGGGTCGTTTTTGTTTTTTGGCAAGATACAAACGAATCCAGATAGCCCAAATCTTGCCAAAAAGAAATAGAACTTTGAAAAAAACAAATAATAAGCGAAATGGTCAACACACCAATTGGGATGCTGTCGCCAACTGGTATGACGGCTGGATGGGCAAGAAGGGCAGTCACCATCATCGACATCTTGCTGTGCCGACGGTGATGCAAATGCTCAAGCCCGCCACAAACGACCGTGTTTTGGATATCGGCTGTGGGCAAGGCGTTTTGGCAAAGCCCATCTTACAAAGTGGGGCAACCTACGCAGGCATTGACGCCAGCCAAAAGTTGCTCACCATTGCCAAAAAACGTCATGCACAGCACCCAAAAGCCCGATTCCTATTAGCTGATGCAACAAAGCTGGATTCGTACACTTATCTCAAGGCAAATTTGTTTAGCTGCGGTGTCTTCTTGTTAAGTATTCAGGATATGTCTCCCTTAGATAAGGTGCTTCGGTCGGTGAGTCATTGTTTGATGGAAAACGGCCGTTTGATCATTCTCATGACACACCCTTGTTTTCGTATCCCTCGTCAAAGTGGTTGGGGGTGGGATAAGCAGCGGAAGCTTCGGTATCGACGAATCGACAACTATCTTACCAAGCTACAGGTACCCATGAAGACACACAAACACGGCACAACCCGAAGCTATCATCGCCCACTCCAAACATACATCAATGAGCTAGGCAACAATGGCTTTATGATTGACCAAATTCGCGAAATACCCATTGGTGATTTAATGAAGTCGGACCGTTCAAAGGCAGAAAAGCGGGCTGATATGGAGTTCCCGCTCTTTTTAGCCATCCGAGCAGTAAAGATTGTGGATAGTCATAAGTGAGTAGTCAATAGTTTAGAACCGTGAACCATCACGGAGAGGTGAAAAATGAAACAAAATTCAAATAATATGCATCACGTATCACGTATTAGAAGTCAGGTGGCAGAAGTTCCTTTGTCACGAAGGATTCTCTTACGATGCCCGGCACTGAAGCCGGTTGCATCAATCGGTTCGTGAGCAAGTTGCCTTCTTGCACCTCAGTGTCGGGCGAAGATTTTTGTTTAAGGCAGAGAAAATAATTGAGTAATTTAGTAATTGGTAATTGGGGAGGTTTATTGGAAATGAGAGATTGGGGATTGGGGGGATTTAAAGCTTCAAAATCTCTCAATCTCTCAATTACTCAATCTCCCAATTACCTATATTACAGAGGGTCACATGAACACAAAAATTAACCGATACGAAATTAATCAAATTGAACCCAAATGGCGTTCCGTTTGGGAAAAAGACAACGCTTATCAAACGGGGGATGATCCCGATAAAAAGAATATTTATATTCTGGATTTCTTTCCCTACCCATCGGGTGAAGGGCTGTCCGTTGGGCATCTGCGCAACTATGTGCCGACGGATGTCTATAGCCGTTACTTTCGCATGAATGGCTACAACGTTCTGCACCCGATGGGCTGGGATGCCTTTGGTTTGCCCGCTGAAAATTACGCTATCAAGCACAACATTCACCCCCAAGAAAGCACCCGATTGTTCTGCGACACTTACAAACGGCAAATGAAA
>JANQSK010000066.1 GCA_028284105.1 Anaerolineae bacterium | reverse complement strand
TATTTGTTGAAAATTAGTTAGAAATAAGCTTCGGAACCTCGAGGAAACGAAATTTGAAGCTGTCATTTTATTCAAAACAGGAACTTCGTTTCACTTAACAGTGAAAGCCTATTCTTTTTAAGGGATGTTTGATCTAACTCAACCCTAAATAATGTTAAATGCGGCTTAAATGTTCGAGCGAATGTTGAGAATGCTCAAGTAATTGGACTTGTGCCTGTAATTTTGGCGTGATGAGCAGATGATGCTCTTTGTGAACGAGTAAGGCTTGGAGATCAACGGCCGTTAACATTTCAAATCCTGCTTCAAACCCCACCACAAGCCCGGCTGTGGCCCACGCTTCCGCTGCACAGGCATCATCCGCAATCACCGACACCGACAAGGTATCCGTTTGGGCAGAAACGGCCGTTCTCGGATCAATAATGTGGTGTCGATGATTGCCATTTTGCTCCCAATGACGGAAATCTACTCCAGAGGTGGCTAACGTTTGATTGGCGATAAACAGTTTGGCAATGTCTGGTTGATCCCCCTGACCTGGCGACGCAATAGAGACAGGCCATCCGGCTAATCCTTCTGGTGCATCGCCAGCGGTTAAGTCTCCGCCAGCATCAATCAAGCATGGACCACATTCTTGTAAAAAGCTGACCGCTTTTTGGGATGTAAACCCTTTGCCAATGCCCCCAAAATCAAGCCAGAGTCCTTTTGGTGCTTTGATGCGCTGATTAAGCGGGTCAAGTTCGATATCTTGGTAGGTCATTTCAGCTTGTTTGGAGTGAAGTGTTTGGGCATTGGGAGCGAAGTTCGTAAATGAACGGCCGTATCCCATCTGTTCTAATGCTCTAAGCTGAGTGGGGTCAAATAAACCATCCGTTTCATGAGCCAAGGCAATGGCGCGACAAATAATTTCAAACATTTGATCGCTGACTTGGATCCATTCTCCCGAGCGGTTATTGAGCTCCGTGAGCTCACTGTATGAGATAAACCGGCTGAACCGTGTTTCTGCAAGAGAAAATAGCCGCACCGTTTGTCGTAGCAATTGATGGGCTCTCGCTTCATTGTCATGTTGAAGCCAGACTTTAATCTGACTTCCCATTCCTTTAAATTGTAGTGTGTGACAGTTTTCCATGATTACCCTTTTAGTCACTGAGTGATATGAATGGGAAACTTTTTGAATTGAACTTGAGCAAAAGCTTCCCCTTGAACTGGTTACAGGTGACTTGGACCAGTCTGTGACCAGTGAGCCCCCCCTAATAACGAATAAAGTGTGATAAATAGAGGATCCCAAGGGCAGTCGAACAAGAGGGGGCGATTGTGCCCTTGGGATATATAAGGTAGAGGGGCTACCTTGGTAAGTGTGACAGGATTATCATAGATGTTTGGGCGTTGGCTTGATTGAAGTTGAGGTTAAAGTTGTTTAAATTTACCTTAAATATGCGCCATTTTTTTTGAGTTCCTTTCCAATCGCCTACAATACACGCTAATAACAGTCCAATAGTTTAGGAGAATGTATGAGAACTGATTTTTTGATTAATCGACGGGATATCCGTCAGTCAAAGGTTGTGACATTTGATAGCTTGCCTGAGCTACAAGAGGGCGACATCTTAGTCAAGGTGGATGAGGTTGCCTTTACAGCCAATAATGTGACCTACGCCGTGGCTGGTGAATTTTTGAAGTATTGGAACTTTTTCCCAACGAATGAAGAAGGGTGGGGGAAGTTGCCGATGTGGGGATATGGGGATGTCATCGCTTCTGCGCATAGTGACATTGAAGTGGGTGAACGCCTGTATGGGTATTGGCCTTTGGCATCTCACTTGGTCATTACGGCCGTTCAGATTACCCGAAATAGCTTGGCTGATGGGGCTCC
>JANQSK010000064.1 GCA_028284105.1 Anaerolineae bacterium | reverse complement strand
TTTCTAAATTGAAAACCCTTGTTAGTGGAGAACAAAACGTTTCTTGAAATAAAGCACCTATTTGAGCTTTTGTTCTCCTGAAAGTAATTTTCATTTTACTCTTGAGTATTCAATATATTTGTTGAAAATTACTTAGAAATAAGCTTTGTAACCTCGAGGAAACGAAGTTTTGTACCGCCGTATTATTCAAAGCAGGAATTTCGTTTCACAGAATACAATGGTATAGGGGTTCTTTTAATAGGTTTCGTCAAGAATGTGTGGAGTTTATAGAATTCCACGTTCTAATTTCCAAAATTCCCCTAATTTCTGATTTTTCATTTGTTCTGTAACAAAGTGCATAAATCGAACACAAAAGAATAACTGCATCATAAATCTAATTTGTTCGGCAGAAGGAACATGGGAAGGCGTATGAAATTTGATCATCATTTGACAGACAACTCTTTTTTCCAAAACCCACACGCTGCCCTGCATATTCTCAGAGAAAATGCGCCAGTGTATTGGTCTGATGCTTGGGGTGTTTGGGTACTTACCCAATATGAGGATGTTGTTGCAACGCTAAAAAACGAGCAGGATTTTGTCAATTTTGGACGCGTGACCCATCTTATCAAACAGCTACCCGACGAAATTGAAGAAGCAAAAAATGCACTCTTATTTCATTATGAAACAGGGCTCGCCCATACCGACCCCCCTATTCACACGCGCCTGCGTGGCTTGCTCAATCGCGCCTTTACGCCCCGCATGGTGGCCCATTGGTCAACACGCATTGAGTCTGTTGTAGACAGTTTGATCGATCAGCTGCGCCAAGAAAAACAGTTTGATCTGTTGGAATCTTTTGCGTACCCCTTGCCCGCAACCATTATTGGGGAAATGCTTGGTGTACCTCAGGAAGATGTCCATCTTTTCCAAGGGTGGGCATTGGCCATCAACCAGCTATTTGAAAAAGGTGGCCGCATCTCCATCCAATCTGCCACCAACGCCCATCAAAATCTATTGCATATGCGTGCGTACATTGCAGATATGGTAACCCAGCGTCGCAAAAACCCAACGGATGATGTCATTGGGAATATGGTCAAAATTGAGGCTGAAGGGGAGAAGCTGACGCTTGATGAGTTGGTTTCAACAGTGGTCACTTTTTTTGTGGCTGGCCATGACACAACCACCAATTTAATCACGAACGGGATTTATCTATTGATGCACAATCGGGATGCTTTTGAGCAGCTGGTTGAACATCCCAAACTGGTAAAAACGGCCGTTGAAGAAACGCTCCGACTTGAACCCTCCGTGCCACGAATGTGGCGAATTGCGGCGCGTGATGTTGAATTGGGTGGCCACAACATTCAATCAGGGCAGATGGTATTCCCCATGTTAAGTGCCGCGAATCGAGATCCCCATCATTTTCCCGATCCGGATCGCTTTTTGCTTGATCGCAAAAATATGAAGCACGTCGCATTTGGATTTGGCATTCACTACTGCATTGGCGCCCCGCTTGCTCGGCTTGAGGGAGAAATTGCATTGCGAAAGCTCATTTCAGCATTCCCTAAAATGCAGCTCGTTGATACGCCCATTTGGACCCATGATGTGGCCATTCGGCGACTAGAAACATTATTGTTATCACCTAACTTATAACCAAAGAGGCGAAGAATTACTCATGAAAGAAGGACATATCAATTTATACAGTGACACCCAAAGCCGCCCCACTGCTGAAATGCGGCAGGCCATGATAGACGCTCCCATTGGAGATGAACAAAAATTCCTTGATC
Organism: Anaerolineae bacterium; assembly: GCA_028284105.1. Taxonomy (GTDB): domain Bacteria; phylum Chloroflexota; class Anaerolineae; order Promineifilales; family Promineifilaceae; genus QQUD01. The sequence goes on along the minus strand of JANQSK010000064.1, from coordinate 2,443 downwards.
CGTCTGTTAATGCGTTATGCGAATATGTTGCAGATCTGTTGGGCATGGAAACGGCCGTTTTTCTTCCCTCAGGCACTATGTGTAATGAAATCGCCGTTATGGTGCACTGCCAGCCGGGTGATGAAATTTACGCCGATCACACAGCCCATATTCTCAACTTTGAGACAGGTGGCGTGGCAGCCTTGTCAGGGGCGAACATCTTCACGCTGGACGGGGAGAATGGCGTTTTCACAGCCGAACAGTTAGCCAATGCCACGCGTCATCCACAAGATCGATATGCGCCACGCTCCCGCATGATTTCGGTGGAGCAAACTGCTAATTTGGGCGGGGGCAAGGTATGGCCACTTGAAGCCATTCGGTCTGTGCGTGATGCCGCCAAAGAGCGCCATTTAAAGTGCCATATGGATGGAGCCCGACTGATGAATGCCGTCGTGGCCTCTGGGATTCCAGCCAAAGAGTTTACCCAAGGATTTGATAGCGCGTGGGTTGATTTAAGCAAAGGACTCGGTTGTCCATTTGGTGGTGTGCTAGCAGGGTCGCAAGAATTTATCAATGAAGCGTGGCGCTGCAAACAGCGCATTGGGGGCGCAATGCGTCAGGCTGGCATGATGGCGGCTGCCGGGCTTTATGCATTTGAGCACAATATCAATAAGCTGGCTCAGGATCACGCCAATGCCAAACTGCTGGCAAAAATTGTCAACACCCATCCTTTGATTGAAATTGACCCAGATGATGTTGAAACGAATTTGGTGTTTATTGATATTTCAAAAACGGCCGTTTCTCCTCACCAGGTTATGAACGAGTTAGAAAAAGTGGGCATCAACATTGGTGCCTTTGGCAAAAATCTTCGTGCCGTCACCTATCTCAACATCGATTCAGCACAGATTGAAGAGGCTGGCGAACAAATTTTAAATGTCATTAACCGACTATCATAAAAATAAACAAGAATCATCCAATGTTTATTTCAAAGGAAATGTAAATGGGTGAGAAAACAATTTTACGGCTCATTGAACACAACAATTGGGCGAATCTGCAAATTTATGATGCCTGTAGCAGGCTGACTGAAAATCAGCTTGATTATCAGCCTCAATCTGCCGTTCGGGGTACGATTCGTGAGACTTTACAGCACGTCGCGCTCTCTCAAGAAGATTATGCAACGATGCTGACCCAATCCACCCATCCGCCCGAACGTACACACGAACCAACTCTAACTGAACTCCGAAGCATACTCAAAATGTCTGGCGACGTCTTGATTGCTTTTGTCCAAAATGCCTCTGAAGAACTACTACAAGCACAAAATCCGTTAAGTGATGGATACAAAGTCAATAATTGGGCGTTCATTGTGCAAACCATCAATCACGCCACAGAACACCGTGAGCAGATCAAGCACATTTTGACGGCCCTCGGTATTGAACCCCCAAGAATAGATGGTTGGGAATTTGCAAAAGAGCAAAATGCGCTTATTCCACCACAATAATCAGGTTGACCTGCATGAAACTATCGACTGATGGGTTAAAACTGCAGCCACATACGGCCGTTGACCTCCAAATGCACACAACTTTTAGCGATGGTCATTGGGAAGTTGAAGCATTGCTCGATTATTTGGTTGCTGAGCAGTTTGGGTTGGCGGCCATTACGGATCATGATTGTGTAGAAACGGCCGTAACCATCCAAGAGCTGGCTAAAAAGAAAGGGATACACATCCTTGTCGCGACCGAAATGACCACGAGATGGCAAGGTCAACTTGTTGATCTGCTCTGTTTTGGCTTCGATCCCGTTGATAATGATTTAAAACAACTTGCTCAAGATGTGCTTATTCGGCAACAACAAAATTCTCAAGAAGTCTTTTTGAACCTTCAAAAGCGGGGGCTTAACCTCCCAAATGACTCATTGAGGGCGATCCTAAACTGTCCGTCTAGCGCCCAACCGCACGCCTTTATCACATTGCTAAAAAAGCATGGATATGGGAATGAGAACCCTTCTGGCGGAAAGATGCTCATGGAAGCAGGCTGCTCTTTTAAAACGAATGATCCCGCAGCAGTGGTTGATGCAGTGCATCAAAGTGGCGGGGTGTGTATCCTTGCCCACCCTGGCCGTACAGACGGTTTTGTCACATTTGATTCGGACAAACTCAACCTATTTAGGCAAGAGGTGCCCATTGACGGTTTGGAAGCTTACTATCCAGCCCATACAGATAACCAAACAGAAATGTTTCAGGATTACGCAAAGCATCATGATCTTTTGATGAGTGCTGGCTCTGATTCACATGATACCAGTCAGCCACCTATCAAATATTCTGCTGAGTTATGCAGCACCTTATTACAACGAGTTGGGATCGAAATAGGTTAAGTGAAACGAAGTTCCTGTTTTGAATAAAATGACAGCTTCAAATTTCGTTTCCTCGAGGTTCCGAAGCTTATTTCTAACTAATTTTCAACAAATA